>NZ_JAKSDZ010000070.1 GCF_023509475.1 Aestuariirhabdus haliotis
GTTCAGGTCTCGACATGAACGGCGAGCTTCGCCTTGATAAAAACCATTTTAGGATCCGCAGAGATCTATCCGAATTAATCAGAGGTGCCCTAGATGGGCATTTTGAGTAATGGAAGGTGCTTTTTAAAGAACTCCTCAATTTTCTCTACTTCGATATCGAGTATATTTTCCAGCGGTTTGAAAGGCGTACCATCAAAATATCGGGCAGCCGTTCCAGGGCCATCTGGACTACCATGGCCGGCATCGATCGAATCTCTCCAGCGTTCGGCATGGGTTCGCCACTCATCGGTGTTAACCAGTACCGGAGGCTTGAACCAGACATTCCAGGTCAGAACATTACTGGGTTGTAGCATGTTTCCGCTGCCCAGGTTGAACACATCCATAATCAGCTGATTAAAATCGTCTACAAGAGGATGGTCCACTTTCTCAATCGGGCCAATCTCTACCCCCAGATTGGAAACATCCCATGCCTCATCATAATGTTTGGCAAACTCAGGAATGGGGAAGTCGGTACTTTCACCGCTGCGCAGATTAAAGATCGGTTGGTCAGGTTTGCCGGGGGAAAAGGTGGTGACCCGAATCGCATTGGCCTTGTTAAAGGGAAAAGGAAGCTTGTTGTCTTTAAAGTAGTCCCAGATCAGCTTGACCAGTTCACTTTGACAAGCGCTGGGGCTAAACCAGACCTTGCCCACCACGCTCATGTCTGCGGCCATTTTCTTGGTTGTTTCGTTAACCCAGCCTCGTTGCCCAGTGACCGTTACCTCGACATTGAGGGTACCGAAATGCTTGGAGTAGGTGCCTTGCTGGGGGCAAATGATGGAAAATACCCGGCCTTCGTCTGTGTAGCCAAGACGGGAAATATCCGGTGCAAACATTTGGTAGCAACGCTTGGGATCGGCGGAGTCGTCTTTATCCGTCTCCCAGCTGAATTCTGGCCACTGCACGGGTTGTTGACGCTGCAACTTGTCGATGTTGGCCATATTGTCCAGCATCGGTAGAGATTTGAGGTTAGGGTCGGGATAAGCAAATTGGGAATTGGATTCTTCAAATCCGCCAATCCATCCAGGTACTGGGCCTGCCTTATTATTATCTGTCATATTAATGTCCCTATGTTGAAGTTCTCAAACGGTGATCAACGCATTGATCATTTCCGATACCTGGCCGAATCGCCAAATATCAAAAACGGGTCTTCAGTATTTATGATCCCTCATAAAACTGAAAAACAGTAATGAACTCGCTGTTACTATTGTTTTTGCACCCTCTGGTACTGGCTATCGCATAGTTTGATAAACGTTATTTATCAGAATTAAAGCTTCCAAGCCGACAGTAGTCCTTTAATGCATCCTAAAATAAAATTGTGTCACTTTTTTGAAGGTCTTCGATGACATTACCGGCTCGCAAGGTGATTTGCAAAGTGCGGGTCAAGAAAAGGGCGCAAGCATAACCGTGCAACAACGCTGCGAGGGGTTATCCATCGTATAAGTGTTTGTACTCTCTATCTTTATTAAATTTTTCTATCCCTATTAATTATTGTGTCGGTGGCAATGGGGCGATCTGGTGCGGTAACACCTTATACTCATTTTCGGCGTTTCGTGACTAGAATTCTATACTCCGTTGTGATCGCAGCTGTGTGAGGCCCCTTGCGATGTCAACTGGTAATCCTTGGCTGTTAACAAGCGAGATGCGATATGAGCAAGTTATTTACCGAAGCCCCGACCCAGTCCCCGCAAACCTTTCTTAACTTTCCCCTGATTAATGACTTTGAAGGCTTTGCCGCCGATATTGCGATATTGGGGGTGCCGTTTGGGGCACCCTACAGCGTCGATGGCATGGCCAACGATCAAAGCCTGGCCCCGGATCATATTCGAAATTGGTCCACCCTGACCGAAATCGGTATGACATTGGACAACTATGACTTCGATCTGGGGGGAACCCTGCTAGACGGGCAGGATATCAGGGTGGTGGACTGCGGCAATGCGACAGCCAGTCTGGAAGATCCCGGTGCCCACTACGCCAACGCCGAGCGTGCGGCCCGTGAAATATTTGCCGCCAACACGGTGCTGATTACCCTGGGCGGGGATCATGGTGTGCCCATCCCGATTATGAAAGCCCTCGAGGTTCTGGGTACCGATATCACGCTAGTACATATCGATGCCCACCTGGACTGGCGGGATGAGATCAATGGTGTCAAAGAGGGATATTCCAGTGTGATTCGCCGGGCTGCCGAACTGCCCTATATCAAAAGCATCCACCAGATCGGCATGCGTGGCATTGGCAGTGCCAAGAACCAGGAGGTGAAAGATGCCATCGCTCATGGTTGTGCCATTACCACGGCCTATCAAATGCATGATGTGGGTATGGCAGAGGTTCTAAAAACGATTCCCGACGGGGGTACCTACTATCTGACCATTGATGCTGATGGCATTGATCCCAGCATTATGCCTGCTGTGCTGGCACAAACGCCGGGTGGCCTCAACTGGGTTCAACTGCATAAGCTGATTCACGGGCTGGTTAACAAGGGGCGTGTGGTGGGTATGGATCTGGTTGAAATCACACCCTCAACGGATGTTGGCAATATTTCGATGATTCATGCCGAGCGACTGCTCTGTAACTTTATCGGGGCGACGGTCAGGGCAGGGTATTACGACTAGTAACGGGTTGTCTCAATACGAGGAGCTGAACTTTTTACCCTGACTAAGTGCAGTTTTATGCCTGCTAGTCCTGGTTCAGTCCCAGTTCTTTCTGTTTTTTCTTGGTCAACCCCAGGGAAACGATGCGGTGGGACTCCTGCAGGTAATAGCGCAATGCTTCATCCCGGGTTTCAGCGTCATCGTACTGCTGAATCCATTTCATGCCTCGAGAGGCCAGGTAGGGTGCGGGTCTGAATCCGGGTTCATCGCGCAAGACCTGAAAATTTAACTCCGAGGCTTTGAAGGTAAAGGCCGGATTATCTGTTTTCTCCCAGCCGCCAATAGCGAATACCTTGCCACCGACCTTCCAGACGTGTGAGCCTCCCCACTGAACCACGTAAGTGGTGGCTGGCAGTGAACGGCAAAAGTCATTGTAGTCGTCGTAGGTCACGGTATAGATCTTCCTTGCTGTAATGCTATTGGATGAGTCAGGTCTTGGCCAACATTTTCCGGCACCAACCTGACTTCAATCGGAACCTTGAGTGGTTTCGATGCTGCTCCAGATCATTGCCAGTGATCTATAGAGTTAACGGTGATAGTAAGCGCTATTTTAATCAGAAGTTGTTCTTGCAAGCTGTTTGCCCTCATCAATACTTAGTGGGTGCTTTCAACAGGGTTCATTGAGTTCTCTTTTCGCGAAAAGATCAGCAACCTCGATGTTATTAACCGAGAGAAAAGTAGTAATAACCCTTATATCTAGATCGACCTTTCCCCTTCATCATCGCTCCAATCATTCGTGCTTAACATAACTAACAGGAGTTATAAGAATATGAGTGGCAATATTGTAAAAGTTTCAAGAAATACCGAGAATGCACCCCAAAGTTCTTTCTCTACTCAGACCGTTGCTTTTTCGCATTACAATAACGTTTCGGCTCAGCTACCAGTCGATTCGAAAACCAGTAATATTGTCGCTGGCGGTATTAAAGAACAGGCTACGCAGTGCTTGAACAATATTAAAGCCATCGTGGAAAGTATCGACCATGTTATGGACGATGTTGTCAGAATTAATGTCTTCCTGAAAGATATTGCCGATGTTGCTGCTGTCGACGAGGTGTATAAAACTTTCTTCCAGAATTATCTTCCTACCCGAACTACGGTCGCCGTTGCGGCATTGCCTTTGGACGGTGCCCTGGTACAAATGGATGCCCTGATCTCCAACGGTGAAGGTACGCCATCACAGGAGCCTTGCCCTCTGGTTAAGGTTGCAAAGAACACCGACAATGCGCCTCAAAGCGGGGTTTCTACCCATTCGGTAGCGTTTTCTCATTACAACAATGTGTCTGCTCAATTACCGCTTGATCCCAAGACAGGTCAAATGGTCAGCGGTGGCGTGAAAGAGCAAGCTGCGCAATGCCTGAGAAACATCAAGTCTGTATTGGAAAGCATTGATGTGCCGTTTGACGACATTGTTAAAACCACAATCTATGTGAAAAACCTGTCGGATGTTGATGCTGTCAACGAAGCCTACACCACCTTTTTCCCGGACTCTGCAATCGCCAGAACCGTAGCCTATGTGCCCGCCCGCTCAATCGTTGCAGCGTCGGGTTTGCCTATGGATGCGTTGGTGCAAATTGATGCGGTGGTTTCCCACGGTGACGGTACACCTCCACAAGAGGTTGAAGATCGTCATGGTATCGTTATCAAAGCCAACAACACCGACAAAGCCCCCAAAAGTGCTTTGCATACGCAAACCGTGGCTTTCTCGCATTACAACCATATCGCTGCTCAGTTACCCATGGACGCCAAAACCGGCGCCATCGTAGCCGGCGGTGTAAAAGAGCAAGCGGCACAGTGCTTGAACAACATCAAGGCGATTGTCGAAAGCATCAACCATGTAATGGACGATGCGGTTAAGATCAATATTCAGCTAAAAGATGTTGCCGACCTGGATGCGGTAAACGAGGTTTACACAACCTTCTTCAAAGGTGACATGCCTGCACGCACCGCTATTGGTGTTGCCGATATTGCTAAGGGCGCATTGGTACAAATCGATGCCGTTCTCTCTAACGGTGAAGGTACGCCTCCTGCGTAATCGTTGTTGTTAGGAGGATCCTGGGCTCGCCCGGTAGAATCCTGCAGGGGCTTTCGGTTCAGATCGATAGCAAAGCCCC
The DNA here is from genome assembly GCF_023509475.1 of Aestuariirhabdus haliotis. Taxonomy (NCBI): domain Bacteria; kingdom Pseudomonadati; phylum Pseudomonadota; class Gammaproteobacteria; order Oceanospirillales; family Aestuariirhabdaceae; genus Aestuariirhabdus; species Aestuariirhabdus haliotis. The sequence continues at coordinate 4,802 of NZ_JAKSDZ010000070.1, forward strand.
ATAGAAAAAGCCCGACAAGCATAGCCTGTCGGGCTTTTTTGTTAACTGCGCTAAAGCGATATTTATGGTGCGCCCATATTCAGCGTTTTGTTAGTCGTTAAGCCACCGCAGCAATCTCTTGCTGGTTTGCCAGGTATTCGTCGTACGTGCCCTGGAAGTCGATCACTTGCTGGTCTTTAATTTCGATCACACGGGTGGCCAGGGAGGAAACGAACTCCCGGTCATGGCTGACAAAGATAAGAGTGCCATCGTACGCTTTTAGCGCCTGGTTCAGGGCATCGATGGCTTCCAGATCCAGGTGGTTGGTGGGCTCATCCATGATCAGCACATTGGTGTCCATCATCATGAGCTTACCGAACAGTAAGCGGTTCTTCTCACCACCAGAGCAGACTCGAGCCTTCTTGTTGGCATCATCGGCGGTAAACAATAAACGTCCCAGAATGCCGCGTACCGCCAGGTCATCGTGCTTGGCGGTGCGCCATTGGCTCATCCAGTCGAAGATGGTCAGGTCAGAGTCAAAATCCGCCGTGCTGTCTTGCGGGCAGTAACCCAGTTGGGCGTTTTCGGACCATTTGATCTCTCCGACGTTGGCATCCAGCTCGTCCATCAGACAGCGCAGGAAGGTGCTTTTACCCGCGCCATTTTCGCCAATTACCGCGAGCTTTGCGCCGGCTTCCAAAATCATATTGCCCCCCGAAAACAGGGTTTCACCGTCAAAGCCGTGGCCAAGGTCTTCCAGTACCAGGGCCTGGCGATGCAGCTTTTTATGCTGCTTCAGGCTGATGGATGGCGTCATTCGGCTGGATGATTTGATATCGTCCAGCTTGATCTTGTCCATCTTCTTGGCGCGGGAACTGGCTTGTTTGGCTTTGGAGGCGTTGGCGCCAAAGCGATTCACAAAGGCTTGCAGTTCGTCGATCTCGGCACTCTTTTTCGAATTTTCGAGTAGCAGCTGTTCGCGAATCAACGTGGAGGCTTCGACAAAGGCTTCGTAGTTACCAGGGTAGATACGCAGCGCACCGTAATCAATATCGGCCATGTGGGTGCAGACGCTGTTCAGGAAGTGACGATCGTGGGAGATGATGATCATGGTCGACTTACGCTGGTTCAAGACGCCGGCCAACCACTCGATGGTGTGAATGTCCAGGTTGTTGGTTGGCTCATCCAGCAACAGAATCTCCGGGTTGGCGAAGAGCGCCTGTGCCAGCAGCACTCGCACCTTGTAACCCGGTGCTACCTGTTCCATCAGGCCGAAGTGAAACTCTTCAGCGATGCCGGCTTCCAGTAAGATGTCCCCCGCGCGGCTCTCGGCGCTGTAACCATCCATTTCAGCAAACTGAACTTCCAGCTCAGCCGCTTTCATACCGTCTTCTTCGCTCATCTCGGGCAGGGCGTAAATGCGGTCGCGTTCGGCCTTGACCTTCCACAGCGCCACATCGCCCATGATGACCGTATCGACCACGCTGTATTGCTCAAAGGCAAACTGGTCCTGACTCAGGGTACCCACCTTGTAGCCGGGCGTGATCGACAAATTTCCGGAGGTGGGGGCCAGCTCGCCACTGAGGATTTTCATAAAGGTCGACTTGCCGCAACCATTGGCGCCAATCAGGCCGTAGCGATTGCCGTTACCAAACTGGGCCGAGATGTCTTCGAACAGTGGCTCAGCGCCAAATTGCATGCAGATGTTTGCGGTGGTAATCAAAGGGATATCCTACATAGAGTGTTAGCGGGCCTAATCCAGCACATCAAATCCAGCCAATGGATCTGAGGGTATCAACCAAGGCGAGCGGTGCATCTATTGGAGGGCTCAAGCTTGCCAGAGCGGCAAATCAGGGGAACATCCCAAAGCGACAAAAAGCTACGGAAACAAGGCGTAAATATAGGCGATAGAAACAGGGGCGCACTATAAAGAGTTCACCCATCCCTGTCGAGGTTTATGGCCAAAAAACGAACAGTCGGAGCCCGTGCTATGTAGATGGGGAGAAGACGGTGAGAAAAGGGAAGTGCTTTAGAGATTCTGGCCGGAGCACTGCGTTAACGGATGCTTCGGCCCCAGGCTATTGTTTTCTTCTTGTTATTTCGTCAAGCAGCCTATAGTACTTTGGGTCTGCTGAAATACTGTTGTGCCCCGCGTTTTCAAACGCATGGAGCGTCGCCAGCCCCTGGGGAAAGTGATCATACAATTTCAGGGTGCTGGAATTTGGAATCACGGTGTCGTTATCGGCAACTAAAATGCTGGTGGTGGCTGTGACAGATTGGGCATAGCGCCATGACAGATATTTGTCTTTGATCAGCCAGGGAACCGGGAAGATCCAGTAGCGCTCGCTGGCGACATCTTCGATACTGCTGTAGGGCGTGATCAGAATCAGTTGCGAAGGTTGTTTATGGGCCGCCAGTCTGGTGGCAACGCCGGAGCCCAGGCTGCGCCCGATCAACACAATCTCCCGGTTATTGTTGCTGACCAGATCATAGAGCGCGCTGGCATCGCGATAAATCGGTTCCTCTGCGGGGCTGCCGTCACTGCCGCCATAGCCCCGATAGTGCATCAGATAGAGGGAGTAGTCTGGAAAAGTCCGTTGAAAAGCACTCAGGTTTACGGAGACATCCTCGGCATTACCGCCAAAATAGAGAATGGCTTTGCCCGTGCTTTTTATGTCGCTGGTAATAAGGGTATTGCCGGCATCCGTTGGTATCAGCAAGGTATAACGGTCGTCGGTGATGGCCCTGTCACGGGGGAAATAGAGCAGGTTGTCTTGCAGCAGGTATAAAGCCGTGCACAAAACGACATAACCAAGAGTGCCTGTTAACAAGAGGCGGAGGCTGGCTTTCTTCATACGTTGTTTGCCCTGTGATGGGGTGATCGCTGCTGAGGTTCCTCAGACCCGCTGAGAGTGCTTAGTATGCAACAGATGAATCGACATCGCCCCCTGCGCAGTGCGAGCCGGTTAGAATGTTTGATCTGCCCTCAGTTACCGCTAATCCTCCCGGGATTTGGCAAATCCCAGCTTGCCGAATACCGCATCTTTTAAAACAAACTGATGAAACAGGGCGGCCAATATGTGGATGCTGAGCACAATCAGCAGAACAGATGTCAGCACTTGGTGCGCTTGCAGGCTTGGCAGCGCGGAGAAATTCTCAGGCAATCGGCCATGATTCAGCATAACGTCGATCAGGTTGCCCTGTAGGACAATTCCGAGGCCGGTTGCAACAACCCCGAACACCAGCAAGTAGATAAGCCGATGAGCCGGGATAGCTAACCGATCAATAGGGCGCTTGGCTTCATGAACGCCGGATGCTCCGGTTGTAAACCTTATACCAAGACGAATCAGAAACAGCCCGCCAATGGCTATGCCCAAAGCAAGGTGAACCCTAAGCGTCAAATCGGCACCAAAGAGCAGTAAAAATGGCACCAGAATCGCTAATAACCAGTGCAAGATAACCAGGGCAGGGTGGTAGGGCCTCATAGCTAGCGCACTCGAGACATTATGTAGTCAATGGCATCAATGATCTGCTGGTCGCTGCACTCAGAGCAACCGCCTTTCACCTTATGATTGTCGCTTCCATTGATCAGGGTTGTTCGCATCATCTCAATCGAATCGCGTTCAATGTATTTTTGCCATTGCTCCTTATCATTAATATTGGGAGCGCCACTAATCCAGCCTTTAAAGCCACCGTTATGGCATGACTGGCAGACGTCGGTAAAGGTTGCATTGCCTGCGGCGGCTGGCCCGCTGATGAGCAGGGTGCACAAGCCAGTAATGGCGAGGTTGGATAGCGTCTTTTGAGGGTTACGCATGGTTTGGTTGCTCCTTGGGGTCGGTCATCTTTCTGCCGTCACGAATATTCAAAAACATCAGCACAAGGTTGGTTGCACCGGCCACCAGTTCGATGGCCTGCAGCCAATAAAAGCCAGAGTCAAAGCGACCTGCCGCCGCCCATTGATTCAATACGATGGCCGCCGGTAACAGGATGAACAGGCCATTGATAGCAATAAATGGCATGCGTCTCTTTTTTTTCATCACCAGGGGATGTCGACGCGCTTTCGACATGGCAAAACCGGTTGCCCCTGTGACGGCAATGGCGGGAATCAAGATGAACAGTCCAGGCATCACAATCAGGCTTTTGACCGTTGCGATGGATTGCGCTGTCCCCAATAGCTCGACCAGTAGTGTCGAGGTAAAAAAAGTTGCGATACAGACTGTGGCCGTAATGGCACCCATGCGGTGAATAAGGGGTTTCATAGCTTTCTCCATAGTGATAGATTACGACAACATGTTGTCAATTTGGTTAGGTTAGAATAATGACAACATGTTGTCAACTATTTGGGGGTGTTATGAAGGAAACGGCTGCAGGCGAACTTTTTACCCAACTGACTCTGGAGGTATTCAAGTTAAGTGGAATGCTCAGTAATGATGGAGACCAGTTGACCAAAGAGTTTGGCATTACCAGCTCCCGCTGGAAGATATTGGGAGCACTCGACATCTCCCCGACGCCGCTCACGGTGTCCGAAATTGGCAGAGCCATGGGGCAAAGTCGCCAGGCGGTGCAACGTCTGGTCGATGTGATGGTGAAAGATGACCTGCTGCATCTGGTGGACAACCCCAATCATAAGCGCGCGAAATTGATTGAGTTGGCACCCAAAGGGAGCGAGGTCTGTCAGCAGCTCTACCAGAAATGGATTCCAGAAGCCGAGCGGCATGCGCAGGCATTGTCTGCGGAAGAGCTAAAGGTAACCCTCGCGGTAATACAGAAGATTGCGATAAGCCTAGGGGATAAAAAATAGATGACCGGTTTTGTGCTGCAGTAAGAGATTTAAGAGCTCAGGTGTCTTCTAGCCTGGGAGAGGTGCCTTAAATAGCACAGAGTTGTTTAACAGCTGCTGGTAGTGACTGAACGCGAAAGGCAGGGCAACCAAGCCTGGTAGATGTTTTGATGTCAGGAACCTGCAAGTATAAAAACCAGGAACACAAATAATAACACCAGCATTACCGGGTGAGAGATCTTGGCAAAATATTGCAATGCCTGCGGGCTTTCCAGCGATCCCACCGCGCTGTAGGCTTCTTCGGCGGCGTTGAATGTTGTCTGATCTATATGGATTGGTGTGCCAGCAAGGATTGTTTCCCGATAGGCTTCAATATCGTCCATGCTCAGGAAATTCAAATAGGGTTCGTCTTCGCTGTAGGAGAGGATGATGGAATGAATCACATCCTGGTGAGAGTCGGGTGTGTGGGAGCATGCACCACAGCTGTCCAGAGCTTTTGCTTTGTTGCTTCCGCAATAGATACATACGCTTATCATGGTTGCAGTGATTGACCCGATGAGTTGATGGCGTTATTGACGGTACCGAAGACGGCAAATGGCTGGCCCATGGTACCGATATTACAGGACGGTTTCTTTACGCACCCAGGTTTCCTGGCCGCTGTAGGTATAGAATAATCGTACAATATTGTTAGCCGATACCAGCAGGCCATATTTTATAAACCGACCATTCGATGCCCAGTGTACATTGAACGATAGCTCGGTTCCGTCGTAGTTAATCTCATAGACTTCGGCCTGTTCGTCATCGTTGGAATCAAAAACCGACACTTTGTATTCAGACTCATCCTTGCTGATGGAGATCACGATATCGGAATAAAGATCGGCGGGTACCCAATCGCCTACCAGCGGGTCGTTGGATTGTAAATGGATGATTTTGGTCATAGGTGCCTGATTGTTTGTCTCTGCGGTTGGCGAAGAATGAGCGCAACTCTACTGTACACCATTCGCTCGTTACTGACTTGCTATAAGGTGTTCTGCCAATCCTGCTTTTTGATTTTATACAGCACGTGTTCACAAAGTATATGCCCAGCCTCAATATCAGGATGCATAAAGTTTTGGCCTGTGTTGGACATGCCAATTTTTTCCATAACAGCTTGAGAGCGACGGTTCACCAACGATGTAAATGACACCACTTCATTTACATCCAGCTCGATAAAGGCATATCGCAGCGCTTCTTTTGCCGCCTCTGTGGCATAACCTTGCCCCCAATACGTTTTTGTCAGGCGCCAACCAATTTCAACGCAAGGCGAAAATGGCAAGTTTTCGTTGGGGGTATGCAATCCGACAAAACCAATGAATTTTTCCTGATCCGGAATCTCTACCGCCCAAAACCCCCAGTCGCGCTCTTGAATTAATGATCTAATTCTGGAGCCCAAATCCCGGCTTTCTTCTGGGGTAAGCGGTTTTGGGAAAAATTCCATCACATCCGTATCTGCGCATAATTGCTCAAATGGGATGAAATCATCCTGTTCCCACTGTCTTAGAATCAGTCTTTTGGTGTTTAGCATGGTCTTGATGATGCTTTATTGTTCGAATAGTCGTTAGTGGAATGCCAGGTTTTTCTGGGACTGTCGTAGCGTGACGTTGGATACCTCATCTTTAGTTAGGTTTTGGTATCCGTTAGAGCGGGGGAGGTTCAGGGCGATTGTGCCTGGCCTTGTTAGGCGCGACTGTGCGCTGATGTGACTGTTGTAAGTTTTTGACCGCATGTGTGTCTTTTGCCTGAAAATATTCTTTTGTCGTAATACTTAAAACCTGTACCACACTTTGGACACCGTAGATGCCCCGCTTTGTTACATGAGACCTCTATAGGGTCAGAGTCTTCAGTGAACATTTTTTCTGGTACTGGAGGGTGATTATAACCGGTGCCATTGCAATGCTCGCAAGTTGTATGCCCCATGCTTTTGTTGGGACCACGATACTCACCAGCAGTTTTTCCCATTATGCAATGAGGACATTGAGGAATAACCATTGGATTATGATCATTATCCTCAGTGAAATACTGCTCATCTTGAAATGATAAGCCGAACCTTACTGGATATCCGTTTATTATTTCTGGCATATCTAATTGCCGCCTAACGAGGCTGTAGAAAAACGATAGTCATATAATCGTTCTCCCACCCTGCGTCCCTTTGTTTTTGATGTCGGTTATTTAACCAAATTCATTCAACATATTCACCTGTTATGCGAGGAGGGCGTGGTATTTCTGTGGATAGCTCTGCGACTAAGCGATCGCTCCGTAATTCATTTGCTTTTCGATGTTATGGTCCAGAGAGAGCTGAATAAGGGTTCTGAGCCCTTATACTCTTATAAAGTACGTTTTTGGCCCAGTATTCCGTAATAAAGCTCCGCGGGTTTCGCCCCGCAGGCGACTTCATTTCTTTATTCGCGATAAAGAAACGAAGCAAAGAAAGCGCGCCCCCAGAACGCCCTGCGGGTGCACTGCGCAGATGGATAATAATTCTGGCAACGCAAGGAGGCATCCTGCCTCCAGCGTTGGCTCGACGTCCATGTCTCACCCCTACGGGC
>NZ_JAKSDZ010000071.1 GCF_023509475.1 Aestuariirhabdus haliotis
CGGATAGATCTCTGCGGATCCTAAAATGGTTTTTATCAAGGCGAAGCTCGCCGTTCATGTCGAGACCTGAACAAGGGCTTCAACACCGAGAAAAAACATTTTAGGACTGCCCTACGGGGCTTTCAGGCGAACCCAGACTCTTTGTTACGCCTTTTTGAAGGCGTCTGGACCTTACTGCAAAGACGTGCCGCGATTCTGGATTCGCCTGAAAGCCAGAGTTCATCTGAATTAATCAGAGGTGCCTTAGGCAGCACCGGAAGTTTATGCTCTAATCGAGGAACCATTCATCCTGTTTGCCTGAACGCCCAACCGGAACATTTCATGAGCAATGACTTGACTGATAAAGCCCAGAGCCATGGACAAGCGACCTCCCGCCCTCAAAAGCTTGCTGTGCGCGGTTTACATTTTAATGTGGTTGATCAAGGGCAAGGCAAGCCGATTCTTCTACTGCACGGCTTCCCTGATTCACTAACAATCTGGGAACCGATCACACCGTATTTGCTGGCCGCCGGCTATCGCGTCATTGCTTTTGACCAGCGAGGTTTTGGCGATACCGACGCACCGATCGGCAAAATCCATTACCGCATCCAGCAGATAGTCGATGATATTCCCGCCCTGCTCGACCAGCTCGATATTCATCAACCCATTCAGGTAATGGGACACGATTGGGGCTCGGTAATTGGCTGGTGTCTGGCCTGTTTCTATCCCGATCGCGTGCAATCACTGGTCGCGGTTTCCGTCGGCCACCCGACCTGCTACGGCCGCGCCGGGCTGGAACAAAAAATCAGCAAGGGTCTGTACACCCTCTGGTTTCAATTTCCCAAACTGACCGAATGGTATCTGCTGCGCGGCGGAGGCTTTAAGCGTTGGCTGCGAGAACAACAGGATCTCTCGAAAGTGCTACCTCCCATGCAACGTGCCGGACGACTGACCGCCGCGCTGAACTGGTATCGCGCCAACCTGTTACCCATTTTATTGAGTCGCTGGCCACGCTGCAGTCGTCCGACTCTCGGCGTATGGAGTGACCAGGATCCATACCTTACGGAAGCACAAATGTGTCAATCCGAACGCTATGTCGATGCCGAATGGCGGTATCTGAAAATAGAACAGTGCGGTCACTGGATTCCCCAGGAACAACCCGCCCTCCTGGCCAAGGCTGCAATTGATTGGTTTGCTGAGCACCAGGACAACTCACACCTGGGCCGCTCTAACTAAATCGGTGCGGCCCGAAAACTTTATTAGCAAATCAACTGCCCTTGTTTATCCGCGACACCTACCGATACTATGGTGCCGGCATTAAATGGCAAGTAGTCAGTTTCGATGCCATCCGAAAATATCACGCCATGCTCCGGCATATGGGATTCCAAATACAACTTGGTCTGCCCTTCAATCGCGCCAAATACCAGCTCAACCCCAGTGTTCTGACTGGGAAAAGGCTCGCGTACACTGAACTGCAGACGCCTTTCATTCCAGGCAAAACCGCCTTGCAAACTATGCTTGTGCAAGCCGGAAACAGCCAACGCTCCCGCTACAACGGATTGAAACCAACCACTGGAACCAAAGCCCGTTGAAACAATAATCCCCGACGAGGATTGAAGCTCGGCGCGGCCATTCCACTCGATACGATAGCGCGCCGATGTATGGCTCTGTGGACCAATAAAAATATCATTGACCGCCAACATGCGCTGACCATCGTTGGTAGTAGCTTCAGCAAAGGTGATGGACTTACTATCGGCCTTGCAATCCAGAATTTTCCGCACCACCGATGACAACTCAGCCATTTCGAACGGCAGCAACTTGCCATCCCAACGACTGGGGTCTGGATTAATGGCAATCACCGGCTGTCCCTCCAGATATTTTAGCGTATTGGCCACCAAGCCATCCTGACCAACCACCACCAGTATATCGTTGTGACTAAATTGATAATTGGGCAGAAAACTACGCTCTAACAACTGAAAACGACCCAGCAGTTTCAATACTTTTTCCGCTTCTAGCAATTGCCGCTGGTAGTGATCGTGCTCTTGCAAATAATCCTGCGCATCGACCTGATTGTGTTCCAGATAAAACTTCGCCTGAGGCCAGGTATTAAAACGCTCAATCAACTCCTGCAGCCGCGTTTTGCGGCTGACCAACACAAAGCGGACATCCTGTGCGCTCATGAGCCTTTCACCTTACGCGCCAGCTGATTGAACATATCCGGTGCGATATTTAATTCACCAATTTTGCCAGCATTTTGTGCCAGGGAATCAAACGCCATCGCCATCATTTGCTCGGGCTGCATATTGGCCAGCGCCAAGGCTTTGAGGTTGTCCACCGGCAATTCTTTGAACGCCTTCATGCGCGTGCTAATGCTATAGGCTTCGGCCTCCGCTTCCATCTTCTGATTGGAAACACTCAGACTAACCAGGCTGTTGCGTTGATTTTCGGCATCGATTTTCGCCTGTAGACGCTCTCGCTCGGTGGCGGTCTGGCCGCGCAAAATTTCTCGTTCGTTAGCCAGACGAGACTCAGCAATCTCTTGTTCTTTTTGCTGCACAGATAGTTCGGTTTCGAGTTCAGCTTCTTTGATGGTGAACTCCTGCTCTACGGCTGATTTACGCCGAGCGTATATTGCGTCATCCGCTTGTTTAAGTATCGCCTCCCTAGCCTCAGCCTCTAACGCACGCGCCGTTTCCGGCGTTGGTGATATGGCGCTGATGGCAACATCCGAAACGCCAAGCCCGGTCGCCTGCAAAAAGGCAGCATCGGTTAAACGGCTGCGAATCAACTCCACCAATCGCTGACTCATACCCAGGGTATTACGTAACGTCTCGGCCTGAACTCGAGTCTGGACCAGTGTTTGTATACTGCGCACCACACGATCGCTTAACTTCAACGGGTCTTCTGAAACGTAGCTGATCCCATCTTTGCCCAGGTTAAAATTCAACATTTCCGTCACCTTATCCGCATCAACAATTTGATAGGTAACTTGCCCTTGCACCTTCACGGACTGAAAGTCTGCGGTTTGCAGATTAAAGATATAGGGAACATCTTGGGCATTGACCGGAATAGCGGCAATCGAGGTGGTAGCCGCGTTATAGAAAAAGCTCAACCCTTTGCCCTTTCGCCTCACCTGACCGTCAACACTCTTGACCACATAGGTAGATGAGTCCGCTTTAAAATACTTAATTCCAAACATGACACTTCTCCTTAACCATATTGGCGACTAAACCTGTCGATCACCGTTTAGGCTCTGCCATGACCGATACCCCAACGACAAACAACATTGATCAGCTTATTCACACTTAGTGTCTTTATGACACCTTTAGTCAATAGTGACTTATAGACCCTATTGATGTCAACAAAAAAGTCCTTTCGACACAAAGTGATTGTGAAAGCCTTTGCTCAAAGCTAAGATCGATGACATTGCACCGCCTGGAATGCCTTATGAACGAACGTGATTTTCTACGAGACTACGATAAGAACAGCTATAGCTCACCACTGGTTACGGTAGATGCCGCGCTATTCACTTACCAGGATGAATGCCTCAAGGTGCTGTTGATCCAGCGCGCCAACCACCCTGAGCGCGGCAAATGGGCTCTCCCTGGCGGCTTTATCGACGAACAGGCCGATACCGATCTGGATGTCGCAGTGCAACGCAAGCTGTATGAGAAAACCGGTGTTCGTATCCCCTATATCGAGCAACTGGCCAGCTTTGGTAGCAACAAGCGCGACAAGCGTGGCTGGTCCGTCACCATCGCTTACACCGCTCTTGTGGCTTACCAGGATTGCAGCGCACTGGCGGAATCCGTGTCCGATACCCGATGGGTGCCTTTGCAGGAATTGCCTCAACTCAAACTGGCCTTCGATCACGAACAGCTGATTCTTTGCGCGCGCGAACGCCTGCGGCAAAAAGCACTCTACTCCATCGTGCCAGCCTATACCTTGCCCGAACATTTTACGTTACCCGCACTGCAACAAGTACATGAGGCACTGATTGGTAAACCTTTGCAAAAAAAATCTTTTCGGCGCCGTATCGAGCAGGCGGAATTATTGATCGATACTGGAAAAAAACGTGCCGAGGGAGGACGACCGGCGACACTGTACCGCATGAAACCCGGTGCCGCTGAGCATTTTTTCCTGCGCAATCTCGAACTCTAGTTCACCTGTTGCTCTCACTGCCTGCATAGGGCTTTGCCAATCCAAGCGAGGAGAATATGAACAATAATACAAACACCGCGGTAACCCGTAACATTCGGGTTCAAGGCGATCGCTTATGGCAATCCCTGATGGAGATGGCACAAATCGGCGGCACCGATAAAGGCGGCTGCAACCGCCAGACTTTTACCGATGTCGATAAACAGGGGCGAGATCTTTTTATTCGCTGGTGCCTGGACGCCGGTTGCACCATGAGTATCGATACTGTTGGGAATATTTTTGCCCGGCGACCCGGCATCGACAATAGCCTGCCCCCGGTTTTGACCGGTTCACACCTGGATACCCAGCCCACCGGCGGCAAGTTCGATGGCGTCTATGGCGTACTCGCCGGGCTGGAAGTGATTCGCAGCCTTAACGACGCCAACCTGACAACCCTGGCCCCACTGGAGATCGCGGTATGGACCAATGAGGAAGGCTCACGTTTTTCCCCGGCCATGCTGGGTTCCGGCGTCTGGTGCGGTGAATTTGATCTGGACTACGCCTATTCACGTCAGGATAAAGAGGGCTTGAGCTTTTTCGATGAACTGCAACGCATCGGCTATCTGGGCAGCGAACCCGCAACCCATCGTCCGCTGAAGGCCGCTTTTGAGGTGCATATTGAACAAGGCCCCATATTGGAAGATGAAGGTTTACAGATCGGCGTCCTGACCGGCGTACAGGGCATGCACTGGTACGACCTGACGCTGTTCGGACAGCCTTGCCACGCGGGTCCAACCCCGATGGAAATGCGCAAAGATCCCTTTATGGCGTTACCCGATATACTCACCCGGCTCTACCGGTTAGCCGACCAATATGCCCCCTGGGGACGAGTTACCTTCGGTGATATTTCCGCCAACCCCGGGAGCCGCAATACGGTGCCTGAGTCGATCACCCTGGCGGTAGATCTGCGTCATCCCGACCAAAGCGTGCTAGACGCTATGGATCAGACGTTCAGATCAATTGTTGAATCGGCCACGGCAGAAAAACAACTCGACTATAAGATTGACGACGAATGGCGCTCTCCGGCGGTCGCGTTTAACACTGAATGCATCGAAGCGGTCAGGGGTGCGGTCTGCGCACTGGGCTATAGCAACAAGGAGATGGTATCCGGCGCCGGGCATGACTCGGTATATATTTCCCGAGTCGCGCCCACCAGTATGATCTTTATTCCCTGCGAAGGCGGCCTGTCCCATAACGAAGCGGAAAACGCCTCTACGGAAGACCTGGAAGCCGGCGCCAATGTGCTGCTGCATGCGATGCTCAAGATGGCCAACCAAGCCTGATGCTGGCGTAATGGGCCTTAGCCTCCCAAGCCAGGCATCAGCTGCTTGAGACCACCTGTTCCCATTCCCACCGCTATCGCGAGCAGAATCATACCCATAAATTTGGTGATGATCTCCATGCCCGATTCCCCCAGCAGCCGGGTAATCGCCGAAACCGAGGACAAACATCCACCCACGACAATGGCCATACCGATACAGACCAGTGACATCTGAATATTACTTTCAAGATTATGGTAGCGCTGGGTATTAACAATGATGGTGGCGATTGCACCAGGGCCCGCGATCATTGGCATCGCCAGAGGCACAAAAGCAATTGAAGGTTTGGAGACGGGCGCGCTGGAACCAGCGTCAACCGAGTGAATTTCACTTTGCTGACTGTTCAACATAGAGATGGCAATCATGCCAATAATCAACGATCCGGCCACTTCCAGACTGGGAACCGACACACCAAAGAAGCCCAGCACCAGCTCTCCGCCCCAAAGCGTCACCAGCAAAATGATCGCAATCGCCAAGGTACAGTTGACAATGATTGAACGCCGCTCCGTTTCCGAGCGACCGATAACCATGCCGGCAAACACCGCACTGGCCCCGATAGGGTTCAAAATGGTGAACATGGCAGCAGCAAAGGTAACAAGGGCTTCAAAACTCATTGCGTTACTCTCGAGAGTTGATCAGAAAGCCGGCACGGTAGCACTATTGCACTGACCGCATACCGACCCTTATCAATAGAATAGACCACAAGATAGAACGCATCCGCATCGATGCATCAAAGCCTCACTTACCGGGCATCACCCTCGGCGCGTCGTAGCATTTCAATATGGGGAATACCGTCTTCATCGTAGGGTTCCGAAACGGCCTCGAAGCCGAAACTGCGATAAAACTCGATCAGATACTGCTGCGCTGAAATACGAATATTGCTTCGGGGGTATTCCTTCAGGGTATGCTCGATCGCCGCCTCGGTCAGCTGTTTACCCAGCCCCCCTCCACGCGCACTCGGCGCTGTCACCACACGCCCAAGGGATGGCTCGGCGTAATTGACGCCAGGAAACAACACCCGTAAATAAGCTACCAACTCAGCACCCCGGTCGGAATCACGCCATGCCATCAGGTGCCAGGCCTGATCGTCCAGACCGTCGGCGTCCAGGTAGACACAGTTTTGTTCAACCACAAACACCTGCTGGCGCAACTTCAGTATTTGGTAAATTTCATCCCGCGAAAGGCTAGAGTAGGAAGACCACTGCCAGCGAACCATAGACGCACCTATTGAAAAAACATCGATAAAAAAGGGCCAGAAGATAGACTCCAGCCCTTGAACTCAAGAGTCAATAATGACTCAACTTATGCAGACAGTTGATCGGTTTTTGCCGCACAGATCAGATCGTTTTTGTGCAAACCATTGATGGCATGGGTCCACCAGGTCACTGTCACCTTACCCCACTCGGTCAGCACGCCCGGATGATGCCCCTCGGCCTCTGCCAACTCAAAAACCTGATTGGAAAATGCCATCGCCTGTTTGAAATTACGAAAACTGTAAACTTTTTCCAGCTGCATAACGCCATCGCGAGTTTCGATATTCCAGTCCGGAATCTCTTTTATTAACTGCGCCAATTCTGCTTCACTAACTTCCGGAGCGCCTGCACGACAAGCTTCACATTTTTGTTCGGTTAGAGTACTCATAAAGTTTTTTTCCTGATATTGGTCGGTAGTTTTCTATCGTAATCAGTTCAACAAACCGGATTATTTTATCCTGTTTGCTGTTCCCTGGGCGGAAAGGTAGGTTCAAAAAGTCCCAGTCGTTTGGCATTTTTAACGGCTCCCATAATATCCATATTGGCGATCTCAAAGAGCTGGTCGATACCATCAATAACATAATAGATGGGCTGCATAATATCGATGCGGTAGGGAGTTCGCATCAGGTCAACAATATCAAATGCGCGATGCTCCACCTTGTCGCCTTGCAGAGCCAGCTCGGTTTCACCGGGCGACGACAAAATACCACCGCCGTAAATACGCAGGTCCTCCTTATGTCTCAACAAACCAAACTCGACGGTAAACCAATACAATCGAGCCAGATAGACACGGTCCTCTTTGCTGGCTTTCGCTCCCAACTGCCCATATTGGTGAGTAAAATGCGCAAACGCCTCATTGGTTAGCAGCGGACAATGGCCGTAAATTTCGTGAAAAATATCCGGCTCCTGCAGATACTCCAGCTCCTCTTGCGAGCGAATAAAGGTTGCCACCGGGAACTCTTTATTGGCCAGCAAGGAAAAGAATTTATCGAAAGAGATCAATGCCGCTACCTGGGCAACACGCCAACCTGTGGCCGGTTGCAGTATGGCGTCGATGCTCGGCAATTGTGGAATCTGGTCCTCGGGCAGAGCCAATAGCTTGAGCCCTGCAATGTATTCATCGCAGGCCTTGCCGGGTAACAGTTTTTTCTGATGAGTGATCAATTTGTGCCAGATTTGATGCTCTGACGAGGGATAGTCTATATAGCCTTGTTCATCGGCTTGTCGTGCGAGGTATCCTGTACCCTTGGCCATGACAGTAGCCTCCTGTGTAAGTCGTCTAATTGTAATTATATGACTGCAATGCAGGTCCTTGTGAAACCTTACATTTTACGGCGCTGCTCATTGACTTGTGAGTCATTTATTTGAATAACGCCCCGGTTTGTTATGACATTATATTGTCAAAGCTTACCGGTTTTCTCGGTAGCCCTGTTTTCTATCACAGAATGTCCACTGCCGACAAACCTTCGGCCGCTCAGTCCAAACATTTTCTCTTTAGTCACTTATCAACACAGCCAGATTACCCTTTGGCAAACAACCACACTTCCAACTTTATGATTGGCTTTCATCTATAACGATCTCTGCTTTTCTGACTCGTCTTTCTGTCCCCGATCATAACCGGAGCGCCGTCGCAACTTGCAGGCCCTGATAGGAAGTGTTACCTATGGCTAACTTTAATTACCCCTGCCGAGAGATCTTTTATGAGCGATCACAACTACACACCACCCAAGGTCTGGACCTGGGACCAGCAAAGCGGCGGTAAATTTGCCAACATCAACCGACCCATTGCCGGCGCTACCCACGACAAGCCTCTGCCCCAGGGTGAACACAACCTGCAGTTGCATTCCCTTGCCACGCCTAACGGAGTCAAGGTAACGGTGATGCTGGAAGAGCTACTGGCCGCAGGGTTCAACGAAGCCGAGTACGATGCCTGGATCATCGATATCAGCGAGGGCGAACAGTTTGGCAGCGGCTTTGTCGAGATCAACCCCAACAGTAAAATTCCCGCCCTGTACGATCGTGAGGCCGACATTCGCTTGTTCGAGTCCGGCTCTATCCTGTTTTACCTGGCCGAAAAGTTTGGTGCCTTCCTGCCGACCGACGCCAACAGCCGTGCCCAGGTCATGAACTGGTTATTCTGGCAAATGGGCAGTGCGCCCTATCTGGGGGGAGGCTTTGGTCACTTTTACGCCTACGCTCCGGAAAAATTCCAGTATCCCATCGACCGTTTCGCGATGGAAACCAAACGCCAACTGGATGTGCTCGACCGAGAACTCGCCGAGCATGAGTTTATCGCCGGCGGCGAGTACAGCATTGCCGATATCGCGATCTGGTCCTGGTACGGGGCACTGGCGCTGGGCAAGCTCTATGACGCCGGCGAGTTCCTCGATGTCACCAGCTACCAGCATGTTCAGCGCTGGGCCAAGCAGATCAATGCCCGCCCGGCGGTGATTCGTGGCAAACTGGTGAATCGGGTCTGGGGCGAATCCGGTCAGCTCAAGGAGCGGCATAGTGCAGCGGATATCGACGCTGTATTGAACGCCCCAAAAGCCTGATACCGACAACCTCAAGCACACTTCGCCAACCCTAACGCCCCCTCACTCTCAAAACACTAAACCAGAGACTGAGGGGTGATCCACCACAGGCCCGTCGCCCCCAAACCGGCTTATGTACCGGGCTAGACAATTGAATATTGCGACATTTCGCCACTGTAATACGCCATTTCAGTGACACATTTCAACCTGAAAGACGCCAGGAACACCATTTTTGCGATCTACCTTCAGTGTTCTTCTAATCCATGCATTGGGCTACAGCACAATAACCATAGGGGTTACAGGGACTTCTATTGGTCTCTAGCCCCTTCTGGTTTTTTGGCACTGC
Source organism: Aestuariirhabdus haliotis (assembly GCF_023509475.1). NCBI lineage: Bacteria > Pseudomonadati > Pseudomonadota > Gammaproteobacteria > Oceanospirillales > Aestuariirhabdaceae > Aestuariirhabdus > Aestuariirhabdus haliotis. The sequence goes on from NZ_JAKSDZ010000071.1 coordinate 9,629, forward strand.
GATTAAAAAGTAGACATCTTTTATCCGATGTTTTTATTCTTTTTAGACGAATTACAACAATAAATTCGGTAAAGGCGAGGCGGCCCAACATTTGGACCCATTCGACACCGGCAAGGTACCCGCAGGAGATCATACAATGAACGATGCAGTAGTCAGCATTCCGCTGTGCGTAAAAACCCCAAAAGGCATCGAAGCCGTCGAACAGCGCATGCACGGCCTTCCGGCGCGGGTGCGACAGGTATTGATAATGGTCGATGGCAAGCGGGATACCGATGACCTGGTCAACCTGTTTCCTGGTGACGGCACCCAAAGCTCGCTGGAGCATTTGCTCAATGAAGGCTTCATTACGCCACTTGAGAAAGAGCAAACCAAATCCGGATTCGGGTTTTCCTTTGGTAAGTCGGCTCCGTCCGAAGGCCCGAAACCCAAAGACGACAACGAACGCCTGGAGCTGGCCCGTAACTTTATGGTCAATACCACACGCACCTTTATCGGCTTTACCGGTGACGCCTTTATCGCCGAAATCGAAGCCTGCCAGAGCATCGGTGAACTTCAGGGCCTGTTCGACACCTGGCGCGAAACCATTCGCCAAAACCCCGAAGGCTCATCCCGCATGAGCGAAATGGAACCGAGACTGGCGGCGCTGATTTCCTAACAGGGGTCAGAGCCACGGCTATCCCGGTTAATTCACCTTAGCAAGCTTTACCAATCGACCATTAAAAAAGCCCGCGCTGCGGGCTTTTTTAGGTTTAAAGGGCTCTGATTCCGTTGACTCTGCTGATTAAAAGTATCCGTTAAACTGTAGCAGGTTCACTCTGACCCCTTTAATTTTGCTCATGGTTGCATTGTTTCACTTTAGCTTGCTGGGCCAACAAAAAGTTGCTTTGACTAACTTCGTCCTAGGCAATTTAAATGGAATCTTCAAATGAGGGACAAGCAAGCTAGTCACCACAACAACCTCACCACTACTTAAGCATAATTTTGCATAGCTATAACTGTCCCACGGGAACCACTGCAATGTATTGTTTGCACTCGCATTAGATTCAACAAGCTCTACGAATTCAATATCGCTATATTTAAAATCAAAATTCCTGTCTCGTAATGATAGGGAAATGGTGTTTTTTTTAAACTCTATTGCCATTCCATGATTTATCCACCAATAACGTAAATGCAATATCATGTGAGGGATAAATACTATTAAAAAAGCATACAATGCAGCTTTGTAAGCAAAATCCACACTTTCATCACCATACTGGAGTTTAAAATACCAAGGAAAAAGGAAAAAAACTGTAGCATGAATTAGGATATGCCATGACTGTATAAAGTGATTACCAAATCCTATATGAAATTTCTTCACGACTAAAATGGACCTTCATAAAAATCACCAGACACGCCTTCATATATTTTTTCAACTGTCATATTTCTATTAAGAGAGTTAATCCCTTTCCCTGCTAGTTCATAAAATTTTTCTGCGCTGTATGCGGCGATACCAACCACTGCAGCTGTGCCACCGCTCCCATAAACAGCAAGAGCAATAACAGCCGCATTAGCCCCAGAGCGATAAATGAAATTTCCCTGCGACAAATCACCGTTTCTATACTCACAAAAGACTTCGGGGTCAGGGCTAATAAGATGACTCGCCTCCCACCCTAAACTAGGCTGAAGGTGACGAAACCCAAGAGGCGAATCATCATGAATATTCAAACACTAGGTGTAGAC
>NZ_JAKSDZ010000072.1 GCF_023509475.1 Aestuariirhabdus haliotis
TTTCAGGCGAATTCAGAATCGCGACACGCCTTTGCAGTAAGGTCGAGACCTTTCAAAAAGGCGTAACAAAGAGGCTGGATTCGCCCGAAAGCCCCATAGGGCGATCCTGAAAATGGTTTTTCTCGGTGTTGAAGCCCTTGTCCAGGTCTCGACATGAACGGCGAGCTTCGCCTTGATAAAAACCATTTTCAGGATCGCAGAGATCTATCTGAATTAATCAGAGGTGCCCAAGAATTGCCAGGCAGTTTGTTGGCTTGCGTCAGGGTATTTTCTACTAAGTGCGTCCGGTAGATACACTTCACCAAACCCTGCTTGCAGGTCATGACGATGCAGCGATTCGACAATGGATACCTGATGTTTTAGTGGTTTGATTAAGCGTTTGGGCAGTAGGGTTGACCGGTCTTTATTTCCTTTCCCGGCACGAACAAGCACATTATAGCCAGCAAAATCGATATCTTTGATGCGTAAAGAAAGCAGCTCGGCACTCCGTAGTCCGCTGCCGTACATGAGTTCTACCATAAGGTGTGGGGTTGGGGGCAAAAAGCGTAATATTGCTGATATTTCCTCGCGGCTATAAACCACAGGTAAACGTCGAGGTGCAGTGGCTGGTGTAAATGAGAGTTCTCCAATATCAAGCCCCATAAAACGCTTGTAAAGGTATATCAAAGCGTTAAGGGCAATCCGTTGTGTATTGATAGAACAATTCTTATGAATCGATAAATGACTTAAAAAGACTTCAATTTCAGCGGCCCCCATATCCTTGGGGTGGCGTTTATTGTGGAAAAAGATAAATCGTTTAATCCAGTGTACGTAAGTTTTTTCAGTTTGATAGGCGAGGCCTTGTTGTCTGATATCCAACCGAAAAAGGTCAAGAAAGCGAACTGGCGGAGTCGGTATTTTATGACGTATATCATCCATGATAGAGTCTTTTGCTGTATGTATATACAGGCTGGTTCATAAAGCCAAGGCTGTCAAATCTCCGTATTCAGCAGCCTCAGGCTATTGAACAAAAAGCTCGGCATGTAACTAATTGATTTGTTCGTATTTTTAAAATCTCCTTCCGAGTTAACAAGCCAAGAACAAATATCCCCCCGGCTTGTTAATTCAGGAGAGACTTTTTAAGTAGTTCTGGTAGCATATTGAAAACTAAAACATTTTGCCTTTAGCAATTATCAAGGCTCAGTAATTAACAAGCCAAAGTGATATAAAGCCAAAGGCTTATGAATAAGCTGTTATGTGAATAGAGAGCATGAGTGAATCTGTAGTCAAAGAAGTACTTATCAAAGCGGTTAAAGAACTCGAAGAAGCGGGTGATATTGTTGTGGTTAATCCCGCAGAAGAGGCTGTCGCTAAAAAGTTGTTCCAAGTGGTGCAAGAGGTTTCACCAAATTTACTGTCGGCATCAGAACTTGGCGGTATCATCAATGCTCTTAATGCACCCAACTTGGGTTTTGGCCTAGACGACAACGACTTCCACACTATCATCGGCTTAACCAAAGAAGAACTTAAAGCGGCAGCTAGCAAGCTAAAGGTGTCGGAGTGGTAAATCACATAACAAGGCCAGGCACAATCGCCCCTTCGGGGCTGGACCTCCGCACTGCGTGCTCCGGCCTGTGCTGGCGGCGTTATGCACTAAGAAATCGCAATGGATAGCAAGATCGCAGGAACACTAAGCCTTTTAGGTGCAGCGACACTCATAGTAATATGGTGGGTATTCTTATTTGCTGCACGGCCCGACTGTCTAGATTCTATTCAGTTGGCACTAGATTCAGCTAAGTATGCTCTGTCACCAAATGAATCAGGAAGCTGGCTATTTATTTTTACGTTGGCCTCTATTACCACTTGCATAATAACCAGCCTAATTTTATTTTTTGGTAAGCAAAAGAGAATTGCTATGTATCTAATAGCTACGCACTCTGTAATCGCAGTGTTTACCTATACGTGGTCATTGGTACTAGTCATTGCATTACCACTTATTTACTTCGGTAAGGTGCAAAAAAATGCATAACAAGCCGCAGCAATCGCTCCCGTTGGTTGCTGGGACAGCCAAAACGCTGCGCTTTTTTGTCTGCCCCTGTGCGGAGCGTTAAGTGCAAATCGAGTATGAAAAAGTTTCTGATATTCATAGCTATTGCAATTCCTTTCTTTGGATTGTCTATTGCTATGAGTATCTACCAATACAATGAACCTGAAAGACAGCGCTTCGATGGAACTGTTTCTTTAATTGACTGGAAATCAAGCAATCACGGAATGCCATTAATTGAAATAAAAAGGAACAATGGAACAACTCAGAGGTTCCATAGCACACGTATTTTATTGAATGCAGACCACCTGAAGGTTGGTGACCAAATTATCAAAGAAAGTGGTTCGCTTAATTGTTTAATCAATGAGACCGAAGTTGCATGTGTAAAATAGCACTTAACAAGGTCAGGCAGTCGACAGTCAAAGTTGTCATGCTTTTGTTCCAAAAGTTCGCCAACTTTGCCTGCAACTGCTAACGGCGTTATGCACTAGAAAAATAATATGAACCCATCAGATTTTAAGGATCAACCTAGAGATACTAAAAAAGAGAACGAGGCTTCTAAATGGCTCCGAGCTCAAGAAGAATATACTAAATTCGAATTTATCTGGAATGTCGTTAAACACAATCAGCTCTCTGGCCTAGCGATGGTTAGAAAGTCGGCTTTGAAGCGTGCTCATCTAGAGGTTATTCTCGAATACGGATTAGTTTATGGTGATGCCAGTAATGTAAGGCTTTGGTATGATGCAACTGTTGAGGGATTAGGCGAGCTTAGAGCAATTAATATTATCGAATCGCATTTGGAAAATGGTCCTCTTATAGTTGAGAAAATGTTGTATTGGCTACGACCGGAAACGGAAAAAGGCAAACTTAAAGCTGAAGAGCTTCGAAGTAAGTTTAATGATATGTATCCCAATTTTAGATCAACTAGGAGTACGGGAATACATGCGACACAAGCATAACCAGGCGCTGAAAAAAGACGCCGGAAACAACAGCGCTTCTTAGCGAAGCGTTATGCGAACGAGTATCTGAGAAATGGAATTTAAATGTGCATGTTGCGATGAGATTATTGAGGGGATACCTACCTTTGGTTGGAAATACCCAATATCTTATCTTGATGTTCCAGAAGAGAAACGTGAGGAAGATGTATTCCTTACGGAAGATTTATGCGTCATCGCAGATAAGTGGTTTTTCGTTAGAGGCTGCATTGAAATTCCTGTAATCGGCCACGATGACCCTTTTATTTGGGGTGTGTGGGTTTCTCTAAGCGAAGAGAATTTTATGGAGTTTCAAGACTTGCTCGGCGTAGAGGAGCGAGCGCACTATGGTCCATATTTCGGCTGGCTCAATGCTTCTATTAATATGTACCCAGAAACCGAGAACCTGAAAACTATGGTCCACATCCGAGATAATGGAGATCGACCCTATATTGAGTTAGAGCCAACAGATCATCCCTTAGCTCTTGAGCAAAAAAACGGCATTACACTTGAGCGAGTCGCTGAGATATATGCAAATCGAGTACATGGCAAAGAAATCGCATAACAATGCCAGCCAGAGGGACCAAAAAACCGCCACTTCGCTCTGGTTTTTCGGCCCCTGCTGGCGGCGTTAGCTTTCTTTGGAGATTACGTGCCTAACCTAAAAATGACGCTTTTAGAAAACTCCATAAGCTTTTTCTTCGAGTCTGTGAGTAAGGCTATTCAGGCTGAGTCAGACGAGGATAAATGGAAGTTTGCGATACTACTTTTAGTGCAGGCAATAGAGACCAGCCTAAAAGAGCGACTGAGAAGAACCAATGAGATTTTTGTTTATTCGAATATCGATAAGCCAAGACACACAGTAGATCTAGGCTTAGCGATTGAAAGGCTTGAGAAAATATCAAAAGTTAATTTGAAGCAGCCTGATGTGAAGTGCATTAAAACTGCATCTGAACTTCGAAATCAAATTGTTCATTTTGAGTTTGATCTTTCAATCGATCAGATTAAGTCTAACTTTGTAAGCCTTGTTGGTTTTTATACGTCATTTTGCAGGGATCATTTGGAATCAGATATTGTCTCTCAGCTCCCATCCAAGCTGCATTCAGAGCTACTAAATCTAGACAGCTATATCGAAGAGCTAGAGAAGAGAGCCTCGGAACGAATGGCCGCTGAAGAAATTCCAGATGATGAGATATGGGAATGTCCAGCCTGTAAAAAAGACACATTTGTGATCTACGATGGCATAGATACTTGTTTCCTATGTGGTCATTCAGAACCAGTTGTAGAATGTGAGCAGTGCCAGTCTCTTGAATTTGAAGAAGACCTTGAACAAGTAGATTTTGGCAATATGAAAGGCTGGGAGAACTACAAATCTCTATGTAAGGATTGCTTTTACAAACTGGAAAATGAAAACCCATACGAAGAGTATTATTGAGCAAAAGCTAACAAACGCGTCAATTGGGACTGGTTTTCCGCTGGCGCTCCAACCCAGCCCATTACGCGGGCGTTAAGTGTCATCGGTAGATTTATGCTGAGTGCTATATACCAAGAGAAATGTAGCGATTGCAAGAGAGATCTAGAGTGCAACCTTTGTAGAGACTCTCTATGTAAAGAATGCGCTGTTCAAGTGGAAGAGCAGTATTGCTGCAGGCCATGTTCGGCCTCAATAAGAAATGATGAGAGCCTGGTTTCTTTTTTTATTGAATGGCATCGTTCAGCTAATCTCGGCGATGTGGCTTTATCTAAGCCACCGACATTGATTACGCACAAGTACAAAGAGGGAAGCACATTTTCAATCGCTGAGTTTGAAGGGAAAGATATGCTTGGCTCAGTTACGTTCCGTTCTGATGCTCAATGCGATGTAGATGCAATATGTATCTCAACAGAGAAGCCAATTTTCAATGAATATCGCATATTGGTTAACGAGAGTGAAATTGCAAAATTCTTAGACTCTTTGTATGCCAATGTGCAAGTGTAAAACACTTAACAAGGCAATGGTTCGGAATTTGAACTTCCCCCGCTTTACCCCCCCCCAGCATCCGGTACTGGAGAATTACAAATACCGTAAACACCCTTATAGTCGGCAGCGTCATTGTTGTGTTACTACTATTGATGCTTGAGCGTGGAGCCACCAAGTGCGTTGATGATAATCAGCGTTGCGTTAGGTGCCCCGGTTAATGGTGTTATCGAGTTTTGGGAGTCGTATTGATGAGAATATTTGCTCTGCCCGCTATTCTGCTTGTGATGCTGGCCAGTGGCTGTACATCCGGACATTCGCAGCATACCAACACGAAGTCCATGCCCGGATCGGACCGGGATGAACAGGGTTGTATCGGTTCGGCGGGTTATCTCTGGTGTGAGCGCACCGGGCGGTGCGAGCGGCCATGGGAGTTGGCGGATCAGCAAGGCTTTGATAATACGCAGGAGCAATTTGATGCTTTCTGCTCTGGGCAATAGCTGCTCTCGATGTGTCTGAATATTCTCTGTTTGTAATAGTCTTAGCGGTTGGCTGCCCTTGCTGATCTGCTCTAAGCTCAGGTTATGGCTTTTCGTCGGCTCCTGAACCGTTTATCCCTTCGCAACCGTCTGTTGTTGGCGATCGCACTTGCTCTGGTGCTTCTGCTGCCCGTCTCCAGTTATTTGGCCCATCTGCTTATTGCGCCGAGTTTTATGGCGCTGGAAAAACAGCGCCTGCAGCGGGATAAGGCATCGATCGAAAGTGCGTTGCAGCAGCGTATTGAATGGATCGACGGGGCGGCGCTCGATTGGGCGCACTGGAACGATACCTACGACTTCGTCAATGGTAATAATGAGCGGTTTATCCCGGACAATCTGGATCTGGATAGTGTGGTCAACCTGGATTTGAACTGGGTTCTGATCATGGATCGAACCGGTAAGGTATTGGCCAATATCACTGTCGATCTGAATCAACAAAGGCTGCAGCCTTTACCCCCTCAGTTGATGACATTACCCGACCAGAAGCACCTTTTTCTTGATGGCGATAAACCGCGAGCCTTCAGTGGCTTGTATGCCATCGATGGATTGTTGTTGTCGGCCGCCGTTGAACCCATCACGGATTCTGCACGTCGTGCGGCCCCCAATGGTCTGTTGTTGATGGCTCGTTTTATGGATGCCTCGGTGCTCTCGGATATTCAACAGGTCACGGGCACTCGCTTCCGTTTGCTGTTCAGCGATCAGTTCGCCGAATTTGGTGATCAGAAACGACACATACTCGATGGAGGAGAATGGCTCCATCTGGCGGAAGATAAACAACAGGGCATCCTGGGGTACCGCTTGAAAGAGGTGTCTGGTGATCCCGTTCTGGTTCGTATTAACCGGGAATTGACCATTATGCAGCAAGGTGACCGGACCATTCGAAGTTACCTGCTGGTTATGTTGGGGCTTGCCCTGACGGTTATGGTGCTGCTCGCGGTCCTGATTCGGATTGGTTTGATTGACCGACTGGAATGGTTACAGAAAAGCGTTCGCGATGTGGGCAAGGGCGTTAGGGAAAAGGTTATTCCGTTTGATGGAGAGGATGAACTGTCCGAATTGTCCAGAGACATTAGCTGGATGGTTCATCGCCTAAGCAGTGAGAACGAGCGCCAGCAATTGTTGATGGATCAGTTGGTCGATGGCTTTGTCGAATTCAATCTCGATGGTCGTATTGAAGTGGTTAATCTGGCATTGGCAAAAATGCTGGAGTATGACCGGCAATCGCTTGAAAGTGGTCATATCCGTGATGTGGTCGCTAAAGAGTATTTACCCTTTGTACAGGATTATCTGCGCTGGATTGCCAGGCATCCCGAAGAAGTTCGGCGTGAATCGATCGAGTTCTTGACCCTTTCCGGAAATCCCATTTTTGTCGAGGTCCATGCTTCGGCGATGTTGTCTGCGCACGGGGTGGTTACGGGTGTACGCGGGGTTGTCAGAGACATAACTGACCAACATAAAGCACACATAGAGCTCTCCCATTTGGCTTACCACGATCCGCTGACGGGCTTGTATAATCGCGAGGCTTTGACAGAAGAACTCGATACCTTACTGAGAACGAAAAAGCAGCGTCTGACTTCATTGGGATTGCTGTACATGGATCTTGATCGTTTTAAAAAGGTCAATGATACCCTCGGACATCAGGTGGGCGATCTGCTCCTGCAAGAGATTTCAGAGCGCATAAAGGGTTGTTTACGCGATGACGATTTTATTGCCCGAGTCGGTGGGGATGAATTTGTCGTGTTGTTGAAAAATTCGGATACACGCCACTATGGCGCTGTCGCCAGCAAGCTGGTAGCGAGACTGAATCAACCCTATACCATAGAAGGTGCTGTGGTGGATTATCTGGGGATCAGTATCGGCATCAGCTTGTGCCCCGAGCACAGTGATTCCTACCAGGAGTTGCTTCGCCTGGCGGATCAGGCGATGTATCAGGCCAAGAAAAATAACACCGGTTATCAGCTTTACACGCCCGGGCAAGAAGCAGTGAACGTTACATAACCGCATGATCCAGGGGAGGGATGGCCTCCAGGGTTTGTCGAATCGCCTCAAGGCCTTTTCTTAACCGTTGCCTGTCCTGCACCGGACTGATGCAGAAACGAACGGCCTGGGGGGCGTGCACGTTGCCGACCGCAAACGCCTCCGCAGCCTTTAACATCACGCCATTGTGTTGCGCCTGTTCGACAAAGGCCTGCGCGCGCCATTGGGTCGGCAAGGTCAGCCAGGCGTTGTAACCGTAGCGGGGGTGCGCTATCTGGTAGTCGGGCAACAGTTCGTCAATCAGGCGATGGCGATCGGTCAGTTCCTGTCGCTGCCATTGTCTCAGTTCTCGATGGTGGCCCTGGGTGATCCAGCGGTACACCAGCTCGCTCATCAAGGGAGGTGCCATCCAGCAATTGGCGCGTAACGAATGAGCGCAGGCGCTTAGCCAGTGTTGCGGTGTCTGCAGGACACCGACGCGCAACCCTCCGGCCATCACCTTGGATACGCTGCCAATGTAGAACACCCTTTCCGGGGCCAGGTTGACCAGGGCCTGCGGCCGATTGGCGTTATCGTTGAATTGAATATCGTCTTCCAGCAGCAACAGGTCGTAGCGCCTGGCGATATCGATGATCTGTTCGCGGCGAGCGGCCGAGGTTTCAACGGTGGTCGGGTTGTGCAGGGCTGGCATGCAATACAGGGCGCGGGGCTTTTGCTGGCGGCAGATATTTTCCAGCGCCTGGGGATCGATCCCCTGATCGTCCATCGGCAATCCGATATGGCGCAGCTGGGCCTGGCGCGCGGCGGCAATAAAACCGGGGTAGGTCAGGTCCTCGGACAGGACCAGATCGCCGGCTCGGCAGATGGTTTGCAAGGCGATGCTGATGGCGTGCTGGCCACCGCAGCAAATCAGCAAACGTTCGGCGTCGCCGTCGATGCCGGATTCTGTCAGCCACTGGGCAAAGCCTTCGCGCTGGTGCGCCATGCCCTGTTCGTTCTGGTAACTCATCAGCGCTTGCAGGGTGGCCGGTTCCTGGCTCAGCTGTTGCAGAGACTCGGCCATCAGTTGTGACTGGGGGCCACTCAAAGACAGACTCAGGCCCAGGTCGATATCGGTGTCGGATTCGTGCTCGGGCAGGCCGAAACCCTGCATGGCCAGTTTGGGGTGGGCTTCCCGGACAAAGGTGCCACTGCCGACGCGAGCGGATACCAGCTGCCGGCGTTCCGCTTCCTGATAGCCTCGAGTGATGGTGCCGATAGTAACCCCCATAGCATCAGCCAGCGCTCTATGGGTGGGCAGCTTGTCTCCCGGTTTCAGGTCGCCGCGCTCGATGGCCTGGGCGATGCTGTCGGCTAGCGCTATGTAGCGAGGGCCGGTGCGCTCTGCGATCTCTTCAATACGGATTGTCATGGTGACAATAAAATCCTTGACCGATTCAATAAACGAAATATGATGACAATAGACAGTAATTGTCTTGATTAGTCAACAGAAAGCTAAATTGTATGCATACAATTTACTGAAGCACTCGATAACCGAACGATAATGAAAGGGATGATCTTATGACCACAGCAAGCCAGGCAGCCTTTTACCAACACCCCTACGCGCAGACGCTTGAGGCAACGGTGCTGGCTGTGGATGCCGATCGAGTGATGCTGGACCAAACCCTGTTTTATCCGGAAGGGGGCGGCCAGCCCGGTGACCAGGGCACATGGACAACCCCCGATGGTGCCCAACAAAAGGTGATCGATACTCGTAAGGGAGAGCTCAACGGCGAGATCTGGCACCAGCTGGCCGACGACCAGCATGGCCTGAAAGTGGACGATGTTATTCAGCAGCAACTGGACTGGCCACGCCGCCATCGCCTGATGCGAATGCACACGGCCTTGCACCTGCTTTGTTCTCTGGTGCCCCGGGGCGTTACCGGAGGCTCCGTGGGCGAGGAGAAAAGCCGACTCGATTTTGATCTGGGGGATGCCACCGTCGATAAGGTTGAGCTCACCGAGGCGCTCAACAAGCTGGTGCAGCAGGCGATTCCGGTCAGCAGTGAATGGATTACGGATGCCGAGCTGGATGCCAACCCTGAACTGGTACGGACCATGTCGGTGCAACCGCCACGGGGTGCCGGACAGATTCGCATGCTAAGGGTCGAAGGCGTGGATTATCAGCCCTGTGGTGGCACGCATGTCGCCAACACCGCCGAAATTGGCCCGGTCAGCATTCGCAAAATTGAAAACAAGGGCAAGCGTAATCGACGCATTCACCTGATATTAAACGACTGACTCGAAGCGACTGTCTGTCAACAACAGGCAGTGCCATTGAACGACGATCAGGGAGAGCAGCCTCTCCCGAAGGACAATGAACATGATACCTTTTGAAACCCTGCTGGCCCTGGTGGTGTTTGTCTTTGCCTCCTCGGTCACGCCGGGACCGAACAACCTGATGCTGACCGCTTCCGGAATTAACTACGGTTTTGTGCGCACCATTCCCCATATGCTCGGCATCCCCGGTGGAGTAATGCTGTTGTGCTTGTTGGTGGCTTTTGGCTTGGGGGCCATTTTTAATAGCTATCCGTTGTTGCAGGAAACCTTGAAGTGGTTGGGATGTGCCTATTTGCTCTATCTGTCCTGGTGCATTGCCCGAGCCACCCCGATTGCCAACCAGGCCGAAGGCGTGAGCAGCGAAAGTAAGCCCTTTACCTTTCTGCAGTCGGTCAGCTTTCAATTTGTTAATCCCAAGGCCTGGGTTATGGTGATTAGTGCGATGTCCAGCTTTACCCTGACGGGTGAGGATTATGTCGCCTCGGCGCTGCTGGTGACGTTGGTGTTTGCGATTGTGAACCTGCCTTCGATCAGCTTGTGGGCCGGCTTTGGCAGTGTGTTGCGCAAACTTATGACAGATCCTCGTAAATTGCGCGTGATCAATCTGGCGCTGGCCGGACTGACAGCTGGATCGGTGTTGCTGATTATTGGTTAAGGCACCTCTGATTAATTCGGATAGATCTCTGCGGATCCTAAAATGGTTTTTATCAAGGCGAAACTCGCCGTTCATGTCGAGACCTGAACAAGGGCTTCAACACCGAGAGAAACCATTTTAGAACCGCCCTACGGGGCTTTCAGGCGAATCCAGACTCTTTGTTACGCTTTTTTGAAAGGTCTGGACCTTACTGCAAAGACGTGCCGCGATTCTGGATTCGCCTGAAAGCCAGAGTTCATCTGAATTAATCAGAGGTGCCTTAA
>NZ_JAKSDZ010000073.1 GCF_023509475.1 Aestuariirhabdus haliotis
GTTGAAGCCCTTGTTCAGGTCTCGACATGAACGGCGAGCTTCGCCTTGATAAAAACCATTTTAGGATCCGCAGAGATCTATCCGAATTAATCAAATGTGCCTTAGTTTTATTGCACGATCAACGCTTCCACACCGCATTGAGCAGTGCGCCCAGAATAATCAAGCCACCGCCCAGCCAGGTGACCAGGGTGGGCAGCTCGTCGAAAAACACCCAGCCGAGCACGAAGGCGAACACCACCTGCACGTAGGAGAACGCGGTCGCTCGGCCCGCTTCTTCGGTTTGCAGGGCTCGGGTCAAACCCACCTGCCCCACCTGGGTGAAGATCCCCACCAACAGCATCAGCCCGGCAGCTTCAGCGCTGGGCATAACAAAGTCACCGCCAAGCAATACCAACGACAATGGCAGCGCAATCAGCGGGAAATAAAAGATAATGACCGAACTGTCTTCCACACGACTTAAACGGCGCACCAGTACGTAAGCGATCGCACTGCCAAAAGCACCGCACAATGCGGCTACCAGACTGAGCATTGGTAACTCAGGCACCGCAGTGGCGATCAACCCCGGCTTCGAGATCAACAGCAAACCCGTCATGCTCAGAACAATACACAGCAACGTTGCCAGCCGAATGCGCTCTCGTAAAAACAACCAGGCCAGCACCGCGGTAAAAGCCGGATGCAAATACTGTAATAAAGTTGCCGTCGCCAGCGGTAAGGTGGTCACCGCATAATAAACGCACACCAGCGCCAGCGCCCCAACCGCGCCACGGGCGAACAGCAGACCGTGATGCTGCCCCCAGGGTGACAGGCGCTTACGACGAATATCCAGATAGCTAAGCCCCAGGGACACCAACGCCCGCGCCGCCACAATCTCCAGCACCGGAATACCATAACCACTGGCCGCCTTAACGCAGACCGCCATCAACGCAAAGCCAAGCGCCGACAACAGCATAAAGCGCACGCCGGTGGGGAAGCGTTGAATCAGATTGTTAAGCATTAATTGTGTAAGCCCAGAAAGGTTAGATTTGTCCGTATGGAGGAAGGAGATTACATATCAAAATATCATTCAAAAAGTTCAGCAAACACTCTTATCAATAGACTGAAATGACAATCTAAACAGACGACGCAGCTTACTCTTATTGAGGCTGACAGCATAGATTTCTCACTATTAAAAACCAACAACCCTAGCGACACATTCGACAGTTTGAATAACTATTCCCGCAAAACCACACTGATCAGTTATTCCTTAAGAACGCACAACCGGCAGATCCTGCCACTTCGTCGTGTATTGTGGCGAGAGGAACTGCTGGCGCATTGCCCAGGGCTTTTTTATTCCCTGTGAGGCAAGGAAGACCGCTCCTTTGCCCTGCTGTCGATTGATCTTATCCATCACGCTCATCAGTCGATCGGCCCGCTCAGGCTGGCCGGGGTGCAGCAGGTCAAACTGTTGATGCTTGCGATCAACCAGCTCGATCAAACCAATACCCGCTTTTATGTAGGCATGATCTGGCCGGTAGATGCCTTGCATCATTCGTCGCGCCAGAGCCGTAATCAGTCGAGTATCGTCGGTGGGGTACGCCAGCTTGGCAGTTACGCTGTCACTGAAGTAATTCGGTTCATGCGGTGATGTATGCAGAAACACGTGAATAGTAACCGCAAGGCTTTGCTGATCTCGTAGCTTTTCGGCGGCCCTGCCCGCATACACCGAAATAGCTTCCAGAACGGGTTGCAGTGTTGTCGCCTTTTGACCAAAGCTTCGGGTGCAGTAGATCTGCCGTTTCGGGGGCGGCAGGTCTTCCAGGGCCAGGCAAGGATGACCATTCAGCTCTTCGAGGGTTCGCTCCAGATTAACATTGGAAACCTGTCTAACCGCTTTCGGGTTGGCCGTTGCCAGATCCCAGGCCGAGTGGATATCCAGAGTCGCCAATCTCCGCGCCATTCGCTTGGCAATGCCCCATACGGCGGTAACCGGTACCCGGCGACAAACCCACTCCCATTTCTTTGGCTGGTCCAGCACACAAACGCCCTGCCCTTGTCGATGCCGCTTGGCAACATGGTTTGCCAGCTTGGACAGGGTTTTACTCGGTGCGATGCCGACACTGATCGGCAGGCGCACGTGCTGCCAGACTCTGTCTTTCATTTGCCACGCCAGGCGATTCAGATCCTGGTGCCCAGTCAGGGACAAGAACATCTCATCGATCGAATACACCTCCACCTGGTCCCCTATGCCCTGCAGGGTTCTCATAAACCGCGCAGAGATATCTCCGTACAGCGGGTAGTTGGAGCTAAAAATGGCGACCCGGTGCCGGCGTAGCAGGGGTTCAATTTTGAAAAAGGGCTCCAGATCTGGAACCCCCAGTGCCTTGGCCTCCCAGGATCGAGCCACCACAAAGCCGTCGTTATTGCTTAACACCACCACCGGCTTGTTGCGCAGATCCGGCCGAAAGATCTGATGGCAGGAGGCATAGAAGGAGTTGGCATCAACGATGGCGATCACGGTGACACCGGATAGAAAAAGGCACTACCCCCTCAATCACCAGCTCCGCCCCTTCGAAAACGGGGATCGGCGGGTAATCGGGGTGCGACGAGAGCAACCGGCGCTTTTTGGTATCCAGCAGCTTGCAGCTCAACTCGCCGTTGATCACCGCAACCACCACATCACCGTCTACCGCCTCCAGCGCCCGGTTCACCACCAGAATATCGCCATCGAAAATGCCCTCGCCCTCCATGGACTCGCCGGAGACGACCGTAAAGAAGGTCGCTGCCGGGTGGGTAATCAGGTATTCATTGAGATCCAGGCCCTTATCGACGTAATCATCGGCAGGGCTGGGAAAGCCGGCGGAAACCCTGGAGAGGTACAAAGGGAGGCGCAGAGCGGTGGCCGCCTGAGCACTACTGAAGGAGATTAGAGACATAATTATACCTGTATAAATATACAGGTATAATTATGTTCGGTAGTTACCAAACAATCAAGTTGGCGTATAGAGGGTCGTCTTATCTGACCGTCATAGCAGAAACGCCTGCCAGCGCTTCCATAAGAAAAATTGAGACCTTAATTGCACCGCTAAATACTGGACAGTAATGTAAAAAAGCTAATAGATCCTGCCATTCATTCTGTATTTCGATTAGTCATTTCGTTACGTAGAAAAAAAATGTCACAATCTAAACTTCTTATACCATTTCAATTACCATATTTATGGCCCATATTTTTTACTTACTCTAAAAATTCAATTTAAAACACCCCACCAAATCAAAATCTTTTATAAATTAAAATTATAAAATATATTAAAATAACTAAACCAAAGACAATACAACAGAAAAATCAATTATTTCAGCAGTAAAAAAATTACAATGAAAGAAAAACAACATAACAAAAACAAAATCCAACATAAAATTCTTAATTGACCACTAAAACAATTGATTCCTCCAAAACCACAAACAACAGATAGATATTAGCATTCACTATCACTAAAAAATTATTATCTAGAATTAATATGAAAAAATAACAACAAAAATAAATCAATAACTTTTCATTACCAGATAACACAACCACACACTGACTTATAGCAAACACATACACCACCGAGATCTTTATATTCTTCAGGTGGAGTTAAGCTTCGACCAGAACCAGTCATATCTAATTTCGAAACTTCTAAACCTAAAACTGACAATTCAGAATTTGCCGCTTCAATAGCTTTTATAAAAACCTCCTCTAGATCATTTTTATAATTCATACCTATTCCTCCACACCCAATATTTACAGGTAAATCGAAATATGAATAGGGAGATTCACTTTTCACCCAAACGAAAATAATAAATCCACAACGCATTAAGAACCCTAAGCCGAGAACAAATAAAACACCATTTCGAATATAAAACAAATACTAAAAACTGATTAAAAAATATTGAACAATCTCACCTAGCAACATAATCAAACCATTAACTCCAAAACTGAAAACGCTTCTTCCGTACAGATATATCAAGAAGCACTCAAACTATCTGTGAATTTTCCTGCCGTCCATTCGATAAGAACACCACTCCGAAAACCTCTCATAGCTATCGGATCACCATGAAAAGTAAACTAGAGCGTAGCTTCACTTGAATTTAATGATTTCAATTTGGCTCTATCTACTTCATAAGCCGAATCCAGAAAGAGTGATCGTAATCTGAGGACGGACTCACCTTCACCAGCTATTACTTCCTGTTCTTGCCCGACGGTGATATTCTCCCAACTAGCTACCACAGATCGATAGCGCCCATCATTAACAAAAAACCGCTAAGCAACAATCTCTCCACGATCCGCAGTCAGCTGCGTGATTTCAGATAAAGTCAGCACTCGATCAAAATATCTGAAATGATCCATGGGTATCTAGGTGTACACAGTGGACGACCTCACTAATGCCTGGAAGTGACTCGTATTAATTCCGGCACCTGAACCGCTCACATACTGCGTCCACTCACCCGACTGGTTTTTTCCACTATATTCCTCTAACGCCCATTCAGTACCATCAACATAAAGCCGCACTGCGGCACCATCCCTTTGCCAAACCACATGATGAAATTGTCCATCAGCAGGTACTTCATTGACTGACTGTAGGTTTAACGACTGTAGCGCTCCGCTCATGATTAGCCCATAACGATGAGCAGCTCGAGTAACAACACCTAGATCAAAGCGAGGAAAATTAAGTGTCAGCAACGACTCATAAAAAAGCGCTTGAGCAGAAAGAGATTGGTGAACGATTCACTTTTCATGACATAAAGGCCAAAGGCGTCAGTGACCACGAAAACCACCACAGCGGCCACAGGACACTTAGTGCAAAACAGATTTACATCCGGAAAACGGAACGGGTAAAACCAACCAGATGAATATTTTTGGTTTCATTTTTGGTTTCATTCGACGTGGGGTTAGCAATTACTATCAATAAGGCACTTGGTTTACTGGTCGGTGTGAGAGGATTCGAACCTCCGACCCCGTCCTCCCGAAGGACGTGCGCTACCAGGCTGCGCTACACACCGATTTTTTGAACGCCAGCCGAACAGCTGACATGTAATAAGTCTAGAACGAATTCAGCCCTCATTCCAAGGCTGGATTGGAGCCTTTAACAGGTCACAAAGCGGTACAGATAGACCCGCCCTGCCACCTCTTCGCCCCGCTCCTGCCGTAGCACCAACTCGGCGGAGGACAGTTCCAGCAGGCCATGTTCGGCGGCCAGGCGGTCGATATAGAGTGGGCTGTGCTGATAGCGGCCGTTGGGTAACAGGGATACCTCCTGCTGGCCCTGCTCGATGGTGAATGCCAACAGCCCTCCCGGGCTAAGACGCCGGCGTACACGGTCGAACCAGGTGTCCAGCTCGCCGAGATAGATCAGCACATCGGCGGCGCAAATCAGCTGCCATTGTTCGCCGCCCTGCTCGGCGTCTTGTTCAAGGAAAGGCACAATCGAGGCCTGCTCCAGCTGCTGGTATATCTCTTTGCTGTCGGCCAGCTTGATCATATTGGCCGACAGGTCGACCCCGGCCAGATGCGTCACGGGGAGCTTTTCGCACAGGGCGGCGCCCATCAAGCCGGTGCCGCAGCCCAGGTCCAGTACCCGATCCAAATGCTCGACTCCCTGCTCCAGCAGCGTCGCGACGATGTGCCCCGGCGCGCCGTATTGCAGGCGGTGCTGCAGGTGCAGTTCGAACTTGTCGGCGTATTGATCGTACAGCGCCTCGACATATTCGTCCGGCGCCGCGCCACGGGGGGCATTGCGGCGCTCCAGAGAAGCCAGCATATGGGCCACAGCCAAATTATTCGGGTCCTGCTCGGCGGCCAGCTGATAGAGCAAGCGGGCGCCATCCTGTTCGCCTTCGTCGGCCAGATAATCGGCAAATTGCACAATCATGCCCTGCTGGGGGCTCTCCACATCGATGCAGCGCACCCGGGCCAGAGCCGCGTCCTGTTGGCCGGTTTGCATCTCCAGCAAGGCGGCTTCGCGCTGCAGGTCAAAGCTGCGATCTTCGCTGGCAAGTTCTTGCAGCAACTCCCAGGCCTTATCGGTAAAACCCTGCCGGCGCAGTGCTACTGCCAGCCCCAGCAGATACTCGCCGTTACTCGGCTGTCGTTGCAGGGCGGCGGCAAAGGCCTGCTCCATAACCTCCCATTGCAACAGGGTTTCGGCGATATAGCCCTTGTTGGCCAGATAGGCCTGCTCTTTGGGGTTGAGTTCGATGGCGCGCTCGATGGCCTCCATCGCATCTTCGTCTTTGCCCAGACGTTGTAACACCAGTGCCAGATTGCTGAGCGCCTGATCGATACGCTGCTTGCTGCTGGCCAGCTCCAGGGCGCGCTCGAGCGAGCGCCGTGCGTCTTCCAGCTGACCTTCCTGAAATTGCAGCACCCCTTGCAGATGACAGATATTGAAATCTTCCGGCTGCTCGGCCATCAGCTTGCGACAGATAGCGCGGGCAGGGCCGGTTTTGCCCTGGGCCAGCAGGGTAAACGCCTTTTGCAACAAACGATCTGGGGTCATGAATAGTTCCGTTGTTTCAGTATCAGCATAGTCCAGACAAGGGGGTCTCAGGCTGAAACAGGATTATTGCGCAGTGAGCGATTCGGGTTCAAGGCTGGTGCAATTGATACGCTGCCACTCATTCTGTTCTTGCCCAATGCAAGACTCACAGCTTCAACTACCCTCTAAGGGCGCATTATAAGAGCTGCACCGATTTTGAACAGATCGTTTTATCAATGCGGTTGTCGATAGTTAGAGAGACTTGATTGTCGCCCAGTGTAAGCGCAAGGTATAACTTCCTCATTTATCAACCGGGGAAGCGTTCGAGGCACCCATGGACCGTTCCCATTACCCATTACAGCAGATTCGCAATATCGGTTTTATTGCCCACATTGATGCGGGCAAAACTACCCTCAGCGAACGCATTCTGTTTTACAGCGGCTTCACCCACCAGATGGGCAACGTCGATGCCGGCAACACGGTCACCGACTGGATGGAACAGGAACGCGAGCGCGGCATCACCATTGTCTCTGCCGCCATCAGCACCAGTTGGCGCCAGCACCAGCTGAACATTATCGACACCCCCGGACACATCGATTTCACCGCCGAGGTAGAGCGCGCCCTGCGCATTCTCGATGGCGGCGTGGTGTTGATCGACGCGGTTAAAGGCATCGAGCCGCAAAGCGAGACCGTGTGGCATCAGGCCGAGCTGCATCATGTGCCCCGCCTGTGCTTTATCAACAAGATGGATCGTACCGGTGCCGACTTTGAGGCCAGCCTCGACAGTTTTCGTCAACGCCTCAATAGCGAACCACTGCCAATCCAGCTGCCGATTCAGGACGAACAGGGCTTTCACGGCGTGATCGACCTGGTCGGGCAGCGGGCTCTGTACTGGCAGGACGCACTGGGCAGCGAGATGATCACCACCGCGGTCCCCGAGTTGATGCAGGCGGCTTGCGATAACGCACGCACGGCGCTTATCGAGCGCGTGGCCGAAGAGGATGAAACTCTGCTGGAACGCTATTTGGCCAACCAGTCCATTACCGAGGCCGAGCTGAAAGCGGCCATTCGCCGTGGCACCCTGGCCAATCGCCTGTTCCCACTACTGTGCGGCGCCTGCCTGCGCAATTTAGGGGTGCAGCCCCTGCTCGATGCCATTGTCGATTACCTGCCATCACCGGCAGATATCGGCGAGGTCGAAGGCACTCACCCGAAGCAGAATGAGCGCATCCGCCTGCCCGCCAGCAGCGATGCCCCCCTGGCGGCGCTGGTGTTCAAAGTGGTGAGCGACTCCTACGCCGGCCACATGGCCTATGTACGGGTGTATTCGGGCACCTTAAAAGCCGGCCAAAAGGTCTGGATACCCGGGCGCCAGCGGGAGGCTCGAATCGGCCGCATGGTGCGCGTGTACGCCGACCGCCGGGAAAATATCGACGAAATACCCGCCGGCGAGATCGACGCAATTGTTGGACTCAAGGGGGCTTTTACCGGTGACACCCTGTGCGACCCGAAACATCCCATTCTGCTGGAAACGATCGAATTCCCAGAGCCCGTGGTCAATATCGCGCTGGAGCCTGCCACACCCAAAGACCGCGACGCGATCAGCCAGGCATTGGCCAACCTGGCCGAGGAAGACCCCACCTTTCATGTCCATACCGATGAGGATACCGGGCAAACCCTATTGTCCGGTATGGGCGAGCTGCACCTGGAAGTGCTGGTCAATCGCCTGCAGCGCGAGCATTCGGTGGCGGTGCGCACCGGGCGTCCCAAGGTGAGCTATAAGGAAACCATTGTCGAGCCGATCAAGGGGATTCGTGGTCGATTGATTCACCAGAGTGGCGGCCACGGACAATACGGTGATGTCACCCTCGATGTTCAGCCCGGCGAACGGGGCAGCGGAGTCCAGTTCCAGAGCCGGATCAAGGGCGGCCTGATTCCCAACGAGTTTATTCCGGCGGTGGAGAAAGGCATACGCGATGGCGTCAGCTGCGGCCTGATCGGGGGGCACGATATTACCGACATCAGCGTGGCACTGGTCAGCGGTTCCAGTCACGAGGTGGATTCCAGTGAGCAGGCGTTTCGCAGCGCCGCCACCATCGCCCTCAATCGGGCCATTCATGAGGCCGGGCCACGCCTGCTGGAACCCATTTTCAAACTGGAGGTTAGCCTGCCCGATGACAATTTAGGCGATCTGCTTGGCTTGCTGGCACAGATTCGTTGCCGGGTGGAGGACACCCGCGGCACCAGCTCGCGCCTGCAAACAGTGCGAGGGTTAGTGCCGCTCGCGGAGATGTTTGGCTTCGCCACCCGGCTGCGATCCCTGAGCCATGGTCGCGGCCTGTTCTCCATGCGCTTCGACCATTTCGCGCTGGTGCCCATCAGTGTGCAGCAACAGCTGGAGCCCTTGCTGTAGGGTTAAACATCTCGGTTACAGCCACGTTTTCCTTACCGCCTTCCGTGCGATAACTGTTTGTTTTCTGTGCAATTTACCCACAATTTGAGCACTAAAAAGGAAACTCCTTCGAGACAGTTGACCCCATTCGAGGGAGTCATTAATATAGCGCCTCCCATGCAGTTCCCCGATAGCTCAGTTGGTAGAGCAAATGACTGTTAATCATTGGGTCGCTGGTTCGAGTCCAGCTCGGGGAGCCACTTA
>NZ_JAKSDZ010000074.1 GCF_023509475.1 Aestuariirhabdus haliotis
TTGTTCAGGTCTCGACATGAACGGCGAGCTTCGCCTTGATAAAAACCATTTTAGGATCCGCAGAGATCTATCCGAATTAATCAGAGGTGCCTTAAAACATACTCATAAAGCAATCCGCTCATTTGGAATCTATCCTGCACCATAGACCCGCTCGAATCGGCCACCTCCTTTACCCCATCGATCACACCCAAAACAGCTAGTGATCAGAGCAACCGGTTACCAATGCGAATAACCTCATCAATTAAACCCTGTACCTGTTCGGGTTCATGACGTGCCCCAATGTAGCAGGGCCTGATCGCCAGTTGATCGCCAACACGAGTGGAGGTGGGCATATAGTTGTTTTCCCGTACCAGATGCCGCAACAGCTTTTGATTGAAAGCATTGAGATCATCAACACGTTCATCTACAAACCGAAAACAACAAATCGAGAGTGTGGGTTCTAACAACAACTCTAACTGCGGGTGTTCCTGTGCGATGCGCGCTAGCGAACTGGCCATATCGTTATGGCGCATGATTCGTTGACGAAAACCCTCCTCGCCGATCTCCTTGATCATACTCCAGACCACCACGCCGCGGCAGGGCGCACTCAGTTCAACGCCGTAATCGTAATAGGGAATGCCAAAGTCATCGAGGGAATGTTGATAGGTTTCAGACTCATCCGTCTCGACACTGCCCTCAAGATAATCAGCCGGCTCTTGCGTGAAGGCTCGCAGCAAAATATCACGATCTTTGACAAAGGTCGCCGCCACACCAACGGATGCACCCAGCCATTTATGGGGATCGACAATGACAGAATCAGCCAGTTCGAGGCCATCGTAAAGTGGCGCCTTTCGTGGATCAAGAATACCCGGAAGGCCATAAGCACCATCGATGTGAAACCAGATACCGTTTTTTTGGGCAATAGTGCCGAGAGCCCGCAAAGGATCGATAGCACCGGTATTGGTTGTGCCGGCATTTGCAACAATCGCGATCGGCAACAGACTCCGGGTCCGATCCTCTTCTATCGCTTGCTCCAACGCATCGACTCTAATACAGCCATTGGCATCACTGGGGATAGCCCGTACCGAGCGTCGCCCTAAACCAAGCACCCCGGCAGAGCGCTGAATGGTGTGATGGCATTGATCGCTAGCATAGATGCGAACGGGCCGATCGATTCCCTCACTCGCGGGATCGATACCAATAGCCTCAAAGGCCTGCTGTCGAGCACCGCCAAGTGCCACCAGATTGGCCACCGAACCGCCACTGCTATAAACGCCTTTAAGGGTAGGAATACCGAGCATCTGCGCTAGCCACAATAACGATAACTCTTCGACATAATTGAAAGCGGTTAGCATGTAACGTTGTGGTGAACTGATGCTGGCCGCCGTCGTCGCCAGAGCGCTGGCAGTCACCCCGCCAGTGGTAATGTAACCGCTGAAACCGGGGTTTGGTATGGCCGAAGCGTTGGCAACCAGAGTATCGATTAATTCTTTAACAACCGAATCGATCCCCTCGCCTTTCTCTGGCAAAGGTCTGTTCAGTGCTGCCTGCCAATCATCCCTGGACTGAAAGGCATCAGGGTGAGCGAAGTCGAGATAGCCATCTAAAGCGCCACCGAGCTGAGACAACAGAACCTGTAGCCTACCGGTTTCAGCAAGATCTTTACTCATTAGATGATCCTTTATTTGAAATGGTAAGGTTATGGGGAAAGTTGACTCTCCTCAGCCACCATACACGCAGGAGAGATAGCCCCATAATTGCATTTCAGCAGTCTCTCTAGGATCGACTTTTCGCCTTCGCCCAGGGATCGACCTTATCGCCCGCCGGGTTGGGGTCTGTATCGGAGACTCCCCGGCCACCTTGCGGGGTATCGCTGGCATTCTTCCTATCAGAATTCCAACCCTTGGCCCGGGTTTCCTCTCCTCTCCGGTCGTTACCGGACCGATGACGGCGATGTTCGCCATGTTTACCTGATTGTCGAGGACTACCTTTACCTCGCTCTGCGGCTTTTCTGGAGCGCAATTCCCGTAAGCGCTCGGCATCTTCAAGGCTTAATTCTTTGGGTTCACCCGGAGTTTGATCGTCGGGAATAATACGATCCCGGGGGGATAGGGAAAACTGCGAGGAAGCGGCTTTCGGCAGGTTTTTGAAGGTATACAGATAGAACACCTCGACCTTCTCCCGCGCCCAGTCGGTTTTTTTCAGGAATTTTACACTGGACGCAATACTAGGATTGGTCTTGAAACAGTTGATATTCAAATAGGCGAAGAGAATTTCAAACCCATAATGGTCGACTAACTCCTCCAACAGGGTTTTTAAGCTGAGCCCGTGCAATGGGTTATTCTGGTAATTGATGTCGTCGCTCATGCCAGGATCCGGTGTAGGGTAAAAACAGCGCGATTGTACCTGATAAAGAGAGCAAGGTCTGTGGTTCTCACAGCAATCAACCACAAAGCACCACCACGCATTCATTGACATGACTGGTAACCAAAAAATGACTGGCACTCTCGATAAGGGTTTTATGGCTATTCGGCATAAAAGGACTGTTTAATCTCCGGCAGGCTTGAACTGTTCCATGCCAAAGCGTGGGTAAATTATCAATACCTGGGATCGCTTATCCTGCTTAGCACTCCCGCCTTCATACTCAAAAAATCTCCCGTAAAAATATTGGTTTATACTGAATAAATCGGCCACAAGAAGACAATTCAATACAGGATTAACTGCAGCACCTGCCATAAACCGATAATCAATACCTTAAAGCTGGAGAATCCAATGGATAACAGAATAGCTTTAATTCCCTTCACACAGAAAGTCATCAAAAAAGCCATTCTTCTGGTAGGCAAGGAAAACAGCAAAACCGTCGATATTGAACAACTCAGAAACCAGATCGACGATGCCATTCTTTCCGAAGATACCGATATACAAGATGAGATTGAGAAAGTGCTCAAAGGCCTGCGTGTCGAACCCAGGCTGGCGTTGGGCATAAGGGCCTTGATCAGACCACTGATGACCTTGATTTTGACCATCACCTTTGTCGCACTGATTTTCGGTCAAGTTGGCTTTTTTGGAGATCTGCCCGAAGGCCCTGCCCTGGAAAACTATAAAGAAGTGTTTACGGTCTTCCTGGCCATATACGGGCCGATCATCGGCTTTTGGTTTGGTGAACGTACCGCCGAGCGAGCCCCCAAACACTAACCACCCCTGGCTGGCTAAGCTACGAACCCATGGGTACGGCAGTTATCACATTTCTATCACGGCCGATTCACGTTTGCATAACTTCATCAGCAGCAAAGAATATATGCACTTATAAGGTCATATACTCTGTCATGCACTCTGTTGGCGACTACGTTTATGGTGGTAAATCGAATCTGTGCGACTCTACCGATGGTGCAAGCGCTTAACGCTTCAACAGAATGCATGAATGGTTGATAACAAACACAATCCTTATAAAGGGAGATTTACCAATGGTTGATTCGAAAAAAGCGATGGGTATTGCATTGGCAGTGGCGGCGGCTGGTATGCTGGGTACCGCCACACCAACCTTTGCCGAAGGTTCATCCCAGGCCAATGTAAAATGCTACGGCGTGAATGATTGCAAAGGCCATAACGACTGCAAAACGGCCAATAATTCCTGCAAAGGCCATGGCTCCTGCAAAGGCCAGGGTTTTGTTATGACCTCTGAAAAGGAGTGCTCGGATATGGGCGGAATGGTCAAGAAGTAACCCTTGCCATTATCGTCCCAACACGCCAGAGCGGCTACCGTCCTCTGGCGTGTTGCCATTTACATCGAATATCAGGGGGAAAGGCAGCGTGACACGACCATTTTTGGGCTTTGGCCTGGGTCTTCGAAAAGAGCATTACGCCTATGTTCTTGAGCACAAGCCAGACATCGACTGGTTTGAAATCCTCACGGAAAACTATATGGTGCCGGGAGGCAAGCCCCTCGATTATCTCGATAAAATCCGTCACGACTACCCTATGGTAATGCACGGCGTGTCGCTTTCTATCGGGGGCAGTGATCCGCTGGATACAAACTACCTTAAACATCTCAAGCAGCTGATACAGCGCGTTCAGCCCCAGTGGATCTCGGACCACCTGTGCTGGACGGGTATTAACGGCACCAACAGCCACGACCTGTTACCCCTGCCCTACGACCAGGATACCATAAGCCATATTGTGGATCGGGTAGCCCAAGTGCAGGAGTATCTGGGCCAGCAGATTCTGCTGGAGAACCTATCCAGTTATGTCACCTACAAAGACTCCGCCATGACGGAATGGGAATTTTTTAACGAGATCGCCCGCCGCGCCGACTGTCATATCCTGTTGGACATCAACAATATTTTTGTCAGCGCCCATAATCATCACTTCGATCCGCTGGACTATATCAACGGCATGGATAGCGATCGGGTGATGCAGTTTCATCTTGCCGGTCACAGTTACAATGGCGAGATGATTATTGATACCCACGATCATGATGTCTGCGATCCCGTTTGGTCCCTCTATGCCAAGGCCCTGAAGCGATTCGGCGCGGTCAGTACCATGATCGAACGAGACGACAATATTCCCGAATTTCCGGAACTGCGTAAGGAGTTGGCCATTGCCGAAGGCATCGCACACCAGACCCTGTCGGCGGAGGCCCTTCGAATCAACAGAGCCTCTGCAAGCAACCATCAACATAACCTGACCGGCATCACTTCGAACCATGAACAGACTGCGTAATCTTCAGCACGAATTTCTGCAGTATCTGCTGAATGATGCAAGCGACAATATTATCAAGCGTATAGAATCCAGCCCGCAACGTTCGGCCGAGCAACGCATGCAGTACTACGGCACGGCCTATTCCCTGCGCCTGCAAGAAGTACTACGCAACGATTATGAGCAGCTGCATGCCTACCTGGGTGACGATCTGTTTGAAACCCTGATGTTCAATTACATCAACCGCTACCCATCCCGGCATCCCAACCTACGCTATTTTGGTCAGCACATGGTCGAATTGGTGGAACAGCTGGAGCCCTTTAATCAGCACCCCGAAGTGGCCGAGATCGCGCGTATCGAACAGGCTTTTGCCAATAGTTTTGATGCTGCCGACAACCAACACATCGCATTGTCAAAGCTGGCTGAACTGTCCCCATCCGACTGGGCTAACCTGCAGCTTCGCTTTCACGATTCGGTGCAACTATTGCCCCAGACTTACAACAGTTTTCAGATATGGCAAGCGCTGTCCAATGATAAAACCCCACCCGATAAAACGCTTGATGATATGGCCTGGGTCATCTGGCGTGCAGACCTGGTCAGCCGCTACCGCTCCTTGCAGCCCGCCGAACGAACCGCGCTGAGCGTCGCACTATCGAGCGGTAGCTTTGCCGAGGTCTGCAGCGCACTACTTGAGCATTACAGCGAGCAGGACACACCGCTAAAAGCAGTGGCCTACCTCCAACAGTGGATCGCCGACCATATGCTGTGCGAGCTCGGGCAACGCTAAGGCCCCTTTGATTCATTCAGATAGATCTCTTCGGATCCATAAAATGGTTTTATCAAGGCGAAGCGTTGTTCATGCCGAGACATAAACAACGGCTTCAACACCGAGAAAACCGGTTTCGGGGCCGCCCTATAGGGCTTTCATGCAAACCCGGAGTTCATTTGATTGAATCAAATGTTCATTAAATCAATTTTCTCAAAAACCTTAACCGTATCTGCTTCTCGCATTCAATGGTACAGAACACAGCGGCTCCAATGGCCATCATCAACAGCCCATCTGACCATTCAATCGCTTCGGT
Source organism: Aestuariirhabdus haliotis (assembly GCF_023509475.1). Lineage (NCBI taxonomy): Bacteria > Pseudomonadati > Pseudomonadota > Gammaproteobacteria > Oceanospirillales > Aestuariirhabdaceae > Aestuariirhabdus > Aestuariirhabdus haliotis. The sequence continues at coordinate 5,757 of NZ_JAKSDZ010000074.1, forward strand.
CTTGAAGACAGTCTGGAACCAGGGCATATAGGTGATTAGCAATTGGCCAACAAACACCACAAAAATCGAAATCCAAACCACTCGTGTGCCCCTTACCGCTTTCCAGGTAAGCGATAGGGTATGCATATTTCGTATAAATAAAAGATGGAATATCTCCAGAACAACCAATGTATTCATCGCCAGGGTTCGAGCATAATTTTCTGAATACCCTTGCGAAATGGCGTAGTCAAAAATACTGAAAACTCCGGCAATAAAGAGACTGGACACCAGTACAATATGCCAGATTAAATTTCCATTCAGCAGCGCTTCTTGTCGCGGCCTGGGCGGGCGTAGCATGGTACTTCCCTGAGTCGGTTCGAATGCCAGCGCAATGCCAAGCGTGACCGCAGTGATCATATTGATCCATAAAATCTGGATCGGGGTAATCGGCAGACTCAACCCCAGCATTAAGGCGATGATAATCGTCAACGCTTCTCCGGCGTTGGTTGGCAATGTCCAATTGATCACTTTTTTAATATTGTCGTATACCGTCCTGCCTTCCCGGACCGCTGCGACAATAGACGCAAAATTATCATCCGCCAAGACGATTTCTGACGCCTCCTTCGCCGCTTCGCTGCCACCTTTTCCCATGGCAATACCAACATCGGCACGCTTCAAAGCCGGAGCATCATTCACTCCATCGCCGGTCATTGCTACCGTTATACCATTGCTTTGTAACGCCATAACAAGACGCAATTTGTGCTCTGGACTGGTACGCGCAAAAATACCAGTCTCTCGCACAACGGAGTTGAGTTCCTCATCATCGATTTGATCCAGCTCTGTGCCTGTTAAGACACGCTCACTATTCTTCAATCCCAGCTGTTTGCCTATAGTAACGGCTGTGAGCGCATGATCCCCTGTGATCATTTTCACATCGATACCGGCATGATGGCATTTGCTGATGGCTGCAATCGCCTCGGTTCGCGGCGGGTCAATAAAACCCGCCAGCCCCAGAAACACCAGGGAGTCTTTCGGGTCAATCTGATCAATCCGTCTTTGATCTGAATTCACCGGCCTGGCCGCGAAGGCGAGAACACGCTGCCCCTGGGAGGCAATAAAGTTGGCCTGTTGTTGCCAATATTCCGTATCTATCTGTTGTATATCATTCGTTCCGCAGCGTTGTAACTGGCACATGGCAATCAGCACTTCGGGGGCGCCTTTAATAAAAATAAAAGCCTGGCTTTTATGATCATGATTAAGAGTCGCCATGTATTTATGCCGGGTATCAAATGGGAGCACATCCGTACGCGCCCATTGCTCACGTGTCTCACAGGCATCAACACCGACTTTATTCGAAAACGACAACAGTGCGGCTTCCATCGGATCGCCCAGGCAGGACCATGCCCCCTCTTGTTCGATTAATTCAGAGTCATTACACAAGACAGCCACTCGAGCCACCTCATTCAACTCGGGGTGCTCTGCTATGGACACGGATTGCCCGTTGACCGTTATCTCGCCCGATGGTTCGTAACCGTTACCCTGGACAACACATTGCTTATCGCCCACGATCAGACTGGCAACAACCATCTCGTTACGAGTAAGCGTGCCGGTTTTGTCAGAACAGATGGTTGATACAGAACCCAAGGTTTCAATGGAGGGCAGCCGGCGAACGATCACATTTCGCCGCGCCATTACCTGCACACCCACCGCCAGGGTAATGGTTAATACTGCAGGCAGGCCTTCCGGAATGGCAGCAACCGCTATTCCAACGGCAGCCATAAATAGATTGGCAAAGTCATAGTCGAGCACAAAATAACCAAACAACAGAATCAGTGTCGAAATGATCAGAATAAACAGCGTCAGCCATTTGGCAAAAATCGCCATTTGTGCAACCAGGGGGGTGTTTAACTCTTGCACATTTGAGATCAAACCGCTTATCCGGCCAATTTCCGTATTCGCACCCGTTCCTACCACGACGCCTCGACCCTGACCACTGGTCACCGTAGTTCCGCAATAACCAATACAAAAACGATCACCCAGCGAGACATTGTTTTCAGTTGAGTTGGAGTTTTTATCAACCGGCATGGATTCGCCCGTCAGTATCGATTCCTGAACCTGCAAACCATGGGATTCAAAAAACCGCAAATCTGCCGGAATTTTATCGCCTGCCTCGACTAAAACAATATCGCCCGGAACCAGCGTTTCAGCGGAAACCGTCAAACGCTGGCCGTCGCGAATGACCGTGGCACGTAAAGCCAACATGTGCCGGATAGCATCCATGGCTTTTTCCGCTTTACCTTCCTGCAAAAAGCCTATCACCGCATTGATAATCACCACCGCAATGATAACTGCTGTATCCACAAAATGACCAAGCAACGTCGTAATCAGCGCTGCACCGATAAGCACATAGATCAGTATATTGTGGAAATGATGGAAGAATTGTAACAGTCGATTGCGTCGAGCCGATTCGGAGAGTTTATTGGGTCCGTAACGGCCAAGCCGTTGCTCAGCTTCAATACCAGTCAAGCCAGAAACTGAAGTGTCCAATTCAGACATGGCCTGTTCGGAAGATTGACTGTGCCAGTGACAACTGTTTTTCATAACGTCTCCGTATGACCTGCGCAAGTTCGCTTGAACGCTCACTACAGAAAGCTATTAAACCACAGCACAATCGATCCGCTGCAGCCGACCGTAACAACTAATGACTCCGAGCACTGCCCCCCTTAAAGCAACCCTGGCAAACGCTACTGGTCGCCTATATACAGCACCTTATCTCGCACTCTAGTCGAGTCTTTTACGGTAGTCTTTACGTATTTATGCCTATCAAAAACCTCATCTCTATTTGATCAATAAAATAGCGGGAGTTCTATTATTGATTGAACGTTCTCGGCCAATTTCTGCCTTTTTAATCAGCGTTCGGCACCATGCCCACCAACTGGTCACCGTGCAGAAAATCAGCATCTGCCAGGCCGCATACCAGGTGGGGTATCAAAGCCTGTCGCAATTCAGCCGTGAATATAAACTTTTGTTTGGTCAGGTTCCTAGCGAAGCCAAAGCGAGCTAGAGTCAGGTTTAAAAGTTTTGACCCATTAGGGCACCTCTGATTAATTCAGATGAACTCTGGCTTTCAGGCGAATCCAGAATCGCGGCAGGTCTTTGCAGTAAGGTCCAGACCTTTCAAAAAGGCGTAACAAAGAGTCTGGGTTCGCCTGAA
>NZ_JAKSDZ010000075.1 GCF_023509475.1 Aestuariirhabdus haliotis
GGCACCTCTGATTAATTCAGATGAACTCTGGCTTTCAGGCGAATCCAGAATCGCGGCACGTCTTTGCAGTAAGGTCCAGACCTTTCAAAAAGGCGCAACAAAGAGGCTGGATTCGCCCGAAAGCCCCGTAGGGCGGCCCTGAAAAAGGTTTTTCTCGGTGTTGAAGCCCTTGCCCAGGTCTCGACATGAACGGCGAGCTTCGCCTTGGTAAAAACCATTTTTAGGATCCGCGGAGATCTATCTGAATTAATCAGAAGTGCCCCAGATATACAACAACAATATACTGTATAAATCAACAGTATTTTATTAACCCTGAATAACAAACCTATGAAGCATAGACGAAGGTGCCCGGAACACCTTCGTCAGAACAAAAAGACCGGATCAGGCTTCGACTTTAAAAGTTAATCCCGCATTGGCCTGTAAGCGATCAATCAATAATGACCCCATAGCCGAGGCTGGCGTCCAGATGCCCCCTTCAGCCGCATCCAGGTTTTTCAGCAGGCACACGGTACTCTCCGCAATCATCTTGGAAGTGGAACCGTATCCTGGGTCCTTGTCACCCTGAACGCTCACCGACATTGACTCACCTTTATCGTTACTGCCGGCAAACAAGACATCGTAAAAACCGGTTTCACGCTCTTCCTTGGTAGGGCCTTCACCGGGCTTACGGGGATCATTGGCCATCGACTTGTCTTCGGCCACGGCCTTGGCCATCGCCTCGCCCTTGTCACCCGGACCGGTCAACATCATCTCGTCATAGACAAAGCCTTCACCATATTCATGCCCCAGCAACAGGTTCGAGCGATGAATATTCTTGGTATTGATCGTTGCCATCACAAAAGGCGCAGACCAGCTTCCCAGATCATCGTCATACACGGGAGCCATCCCGGAAGGCTGTTCAGGACCAGCCTTACCCTCGGTTAAGGCGAAGGGGTTCATCAGCACTTCGAGGAGTTCGGGCTTCTTCGCCGCTGCCGCCATGGTCGCCCTGAAGCTGGCCAGGGTACCGCCGGAGAAGGTGCCCTTCATGGCGCGCACTCGGCCCTTAATCCGGGAGACGCTGCTGCCCAGCTTGGCCTTGGCATTCTGTTGCAAGAAGTAGACACCCAGATCGAAGGGCACCGAATCGAAACCACAGGAAAACACGATACGAGCACCACTGGCTTTCGCGGCCTCGCCGTAGGTGCCGATCATCTCGTGCATCCAGGCGGGTTCGCCACAAAGGTCAACATAATCAGTACCCGCCTTGACGCAGGCCCCAACAACATCAGAACCATACAGCTGATAAGGACCGACGGTGGTCAGTAGCACCTGGGTGCGTTCGGCCATCGATTGAATGGAAGCCAGATCACTGGAGTCAGCCACCACCAGGGGAACACCCTCGGGAATACCCATCTCATCCCGTACGCTGATTAGTTTCTCTTCGCTGCGACCAGCCATGGCCCACTTGACGTCACCATTGACACCGTATTGCTTGTTTAAATACTCGCACACCAGACGACCGGTATAACCGGTCGCACCGTATACAATAATGCCTAATTCGCGATCACTGGACATAGCTGAACTCCCGTCGGGTTAGAGGGGTCCACGTAAAAAAACAGCGGACCTTTTTTAGATTTATTATGAAAAACTGACAATCTCTTCATCGAGCACATCGGCCAGCAAGGGACTCGCGGCGGCCCGCTCGAAAGCCGCATCGATCGCCTTGAAACGATTCTGTACCACCACACGGTAATTGGGATGGGTGAAGATATAAAGCTCCTTGCCTTTTACGGCTTCTACTACGCGCTCCCCGACAATTTCAGGGGCCAGACCCTTATCGATCACCTGCTGCATATGGGCCGCCATTGCCTTGCCCGCCGCCGATGATTCATGCTGATCGGCATCGCCCTTATACTGTCCCTGCTTGTTGCGGGTCGACAGGTTGATACGGGTTTTGACAAACGCCGGACAGAGCACCGACACCTGGATATTGTGTGGTTGCAGTTCGGCGTACCAGCTTTCCGACATACCCACGACCGCCACCTTGGTGGCCGTGTAGGCTCCCGCCATGGGTACACCGATCATGCCCGCCATAGACGCCACATTGATCAACCAGCCGCCTTCGCCGTGCTGTTTCATCAAGGGCACCATGGTTTGCGTGCCATAGACAACCCCCATCAGGTTCACATCCAGCACCCAGCTCCAATCCTTGTTGTCGGTCTGCTCAATCGGGCCGGCACTGCCGCCTACACCCGCGTTATTGACCAGCATATGAACCTTGCCAAAACGCTCGATGGTTTGTTCGGCCAGCCCCGACCATTGCTCGAGATCTGCGACATCCATCGTGACAGACAGAACCTTAGCGCCCGATTCACGCAAGCGGTTTTCCGCCTGCACCAACTGCTGCGGGTCTATATCGGCAATCACAATGTTCATACCCTGCTTCGCCATCGCCTGGGCGATACTGAAACCGATACCTTCTGCGCCGCCCGTGATTACGGCGGTCTTTCCTTCAAACATACTCATGGCTTTTTTCCTGGGCTGTAATCTGACATCTGACTGTCCATTGAACCCGTTACCGCGCGCCAACAACAACACCATTCATCAGTATGATTGTTTGCCATAACCGGTGAAGATCAGTCGGGATAACTAATCGTCAAACGATTACGCAAACCCGGCGCATCGCTGATGCTATAGTGCTATCGGTTCTATATACTCGGGGCTTATCAACGGAGTCATTCGGCACTTCAGTTTTGACCCTTTACTGCAGTTTTAGTCGATTATGGCCAATTTTTCCTGACACAGACCTACCGCGAATGAGCAAACCCCACGAACGCTACCACCATGGCGATTTAAAAACCTCTCTGCTCGAGGCCGCCAACCAGATCCTGCATCGCGACGGTGCCGACAGCTTATCGTTGCGCGCGATTGCGGCGGAAGTCGGGGTTTCCCATATGGCCCCCTACTCCCACTTCAAGAACAAAAAAGAGCTGCTGCAGAGCGTTGCCGAGGATGGTTTTAATCAGATGGCTGACGCGATGGAAGCCAACGTCAGTCACCTGGATAAAAACCAGAAGAAAAATGCCGCCGAGTTAATTCTCACCTACGGCGCCACCTATCTTGAGTTTGCTATTCACAACCCCCAACTCTATCGATTGATGCTGGGGCAGGTTGAAACTACCGGGCGAAAAATCAAATCGACCCGCGATGGTACGACGGAAACTCTTACCCCTCGCACCATGCGACCCTTTACATTGCTGCGGGCCGCCTTTGCCCTGGGCAGCAATAATGAGGCCGAAGAAAAAGCCCAGGCATTAGGTGCCTGGTCGATGGTGCATGGTATGGCCGCGCTGATTATCGAAGGGCATATCAAGGTGCCCGGCAATATCAGTATCAAACAATTTCTGGCCGCGGCCGCCCCCCAGTCGGGAATTTTTAAATCATAATCTCCACGTCGGAAGTAGGAAACGCCACGCAGGAATGACACCAGCCATAGTCGGCATCGGTGCTGCGCAATTTGGCTTCATCCGGATTGAATACGCTGCCACTCATCACCTTCACCCGGCACAGACTGCACTCACCCGAACGGCACGCATTCTCGGTGGTGTAACCGTTACGTTCCATGCTGTTCAGCAGCGGCTCATCGACCCGAGCCATAAAACTGCCCTGGTTACGAATCGTGACCCTGACCTGATCGCTGGCAATCAACCCTTCGGGCCAGCCCGCCAAGGTTTCCGGATGTTTCGGCGGGCCATTGCATTCAATACGAACCCGGCGCGGTTTCACCTTTAACGTTTCCAGCTGCTCGGCACAAAAATCATGGAAGCTGGTTGGGCCACAGATATAAAACATTTTGTTGTTCACTGAAGCTTCATTCAGCTTGAGCAGGTTCGACAAAAAGTCAGCGGTCAAATGCCCCGTTAAACCCTGATAGCTTTCTGTAGGACGCGAAATCACTTCCGTTACCGTCAGGAAATCACAACGCTGGTTAAGCTCTTGCAGTTCTTCGCGAAAGATCACATCGTTTTCATAGCTGGAGGCATACACCAGATGAAATTTGTTGGGCATATTTCGTTCGTCAAAGGAGCGAATCATACTCATCGCCGGCGCAATACCGGAACCGCCGGCCAGAAACACCAGGTCTTCACCATGGTGAATCGGGTTATGGTAAAAGGTCCCCATGGGGCCGGTACTTTGCATATAGTCACCGACCTTCACCTCGTCCAGCAGATAATGTGAGACATAACCGCCTTCGACACGTTTGACCGTCAGGTCGTAATGATCACGCACCAGGGGTGCCGATGAAATAGCGTACGGACGAGCGGTTTCCACTCCGGCAATATTCACAAACAAATTAATATACTGCCCCGCCTGAAAAGGCGGCAACGGACCCTGTTCGCAAGCAAAGCGCAGGGTTTTGGTCGACGGCGTATCTTCAATAATTTCAACCACCTTCAACAGCAAACGCTTGGGGTGCAAGGTCGCAATCGTGTTCGCTACGACACCTTTTTGCTCATTAAAATCGGTACCGGTTTTCAGCAGCTCCTGCTGTTGATCCAGCGCCTCCTGATAACCCTTGACGGCGTGCAGTATATTGTTCGAATCAGGCATGGGACACCTCCTGTTGCTGAGCTTGTAGATGTTTGATCGCAGCCTTGGCCGTACTTGCGCCGGCCATGTAGGTGGGCTGGAAGCCACCCATGCCGTTCCAGCAACCGGCCATATAGAGACCACCAATCGCATCGATGCGTTCTCGGAACATCGCGGAATCCTGGGTGTTTTGTTCGAAACCGTAAATCGCGCCACCCGGCGTGTTCAGGTAACGCATCATGGTCAGCGGCGTACCCACTTCGACCTCTTCAATGTTGGCGCGAATGTTGGGGAAAATACGCTCGGCATGGTCGATCAGCTTATCGGCAAAGGCGTACTTGGTCTCGGCATACTGCTCGGGAGGCAGCTCCTGCCAGGGTTGACCGTATTGCAAACACAGCAGCGACAATACGGTTTTGCCTTCGGGGGCAAAACTGGGATCTTCATGGTTATAGCAGGTCAACATGGTGTGCGTCGGATCGGAGATACCCTGCATGGTGTCAAAGGCCACCTCCTCATTGCGATCATCGATGATAAAACTGGAGGCCGCCGTGACACCGATATCTTCCGGGCTGCAATCGAGCCCTAAATAAAGCACAAACGCCGAAGTACCCAGACGACGCGACTTCATATCCTGCGCTGCCTGCTCTGGCGTCGGAATGTCCAGCAGTTCATTAAAGGTGTGAATCGGACTGGTATTGGAGATCACCGCTTTACAGGAGAAACGCTCTCCCGCTTCGGTCACGACCGCAGCCACCTTGCCCGCTTCGGTGATGATTTTTTCCGCGCCGCAGTTAAAGCGTACTTCTCCGCCCGCTTCCAGAAACGACTCCAGCATGGCGCTGGAAATGGCCTGGGAACCTCCCTTGATATGACAGGGTTTAAACGCCGCGTAGGCGTACAGCATCAAGGACAGATCGGAGAAGGGAATATCCTTTGGCGGCATGCCCAGATAACACCAGTAGGCCGCCAGTACCGATTTCAGATCCGCATCATCAAAGAATTCGTCCAGTACGTCCTTGGCCGAACGCAAACCGTATTTGACATAATTGGGGCAGGTTTTCTCCAGCACCGCCTGATCACCGCTTTTTAATGCATTGGGCAGCGACATAAAACTTTCGAACGCCAACACTTCGCAAAGATTCAGGTATTCAAGCAGGCTTTTCTCCTCCGCAGGAAAGCGCTCGCACAATGTGGTTTTCAGAGCCTCCCAATCGGCGGGTAGGGTGACGTCAAACTCCCCTGGCATCACGATGCGGTAGAGCTCTTTCTCATCCACCACGCTCAGCTTGTCCATAATACCCAGATCGCTAAACACCTTACGCATCACGAAAGGCTGCGCTTCGGTGCCCATGCCGCTGAGCTGGTGCAAGGCCACTTCAAATTCAAACTCACCGCGCACAAAAGAGGTCGCACAACCCCCGGGGATATTGTGGCGCTCCAGCAGCAACGTGCGTACCCCGCCGCGCTGCAAGGTGGTCGCGGCCGTGAGCCCCGCATTGCCCGTGCCAATCACTATGGCATCAAAATCGCTCATGGTTTTACCTTGTTGTATTTATAGTTAATGAGTATTTAACAAACTATACAGTGTAAAGATAACCCTAACGATATAGTGCACAGCGAAGGCTTGTCAAGGCAGGCTCAAAGCCATCAAACCCCCAAGATCAAGAGACCCTTCCCTCTGATCAGGGAAACTGGCTTACTAACCAGTTGATATTTATCGATTAATTTAAAGGTACGCAGGGATATAAGGGCCAGACGATAAAGTGCCAGGGCTTGCTATTACGGAAGACGCAATTGAGGGAAGTCTGGTAAAGTTTTGATAATTAGAATATTTCGCCGATGGTAATCGTTTGGTTTTAAGTGTTAGTAAGCCAAAGTGATATAAAGCCTAGGCTCTTGAATAAACTGTTAACCATCTTAGAGGATCGAGTGAAATACATAAGTTTGGATGATGATGAACTAGGTAGTGAAGAATATCTAAGAATTGTGAGTAGCGAGGAGAAACATTGGAAGTCAATTGAAGATTTCTATCTATCAACTTTTGATTCATACCCATTTATTGATCGGGGTGACCTTTCCACCTTCAATAGTGAAATCGCTAACAAGGCTCAATATGTATCTCGTCTAAGTGGATTTTTACTAGAGCACCATGAAATTACGCTTATAGGTGACGAACTATTGATCACATTGTGTGATGACTGGAACGAGCAAGATTATATAATAGCTATTGGTCCCTTATATATTCGATACTACTGGGAAACAGGTGCATAATGGTTAACAAGGCCAGAAAATCTGACCTCCGTAAGCTGTCTTCTTTTTTGCAAAAAACCGCAAAAGAGCAGCCATCTCACTCCGGCAGTTTCTGGCGGCATTAGAAGACGGAATTACTCAGAGTTATGGATGAAATATTAATCTACTCAGACAGTCTCACTTGGGGAATAATCCCAAGTACGCGTAAACGTTTTCCATATAACAAAAGGTGGCCGGGCGTATTTGACCGTACGCTAAAAGAGCTTGGTATAAATGTCCGAGTAATAGAAAACTGTCTCAATGGCCGCAGAACAGTATGGTCAGATCCTTTTAAATCTGGTCGCGATGGCTCTGAGCATTTGGCTCAAACTATTGAAATGCATTCGCCATTAAAGCTTGTCATTATCCTGCTCGGCTCAAATGACTTTCAGTGCACTCATAACAATAACGCATGGTTGTCAGCACAAGGCATGGTCAAGCTAATTAATACTATACGTAACGCGCCAATTGAACCAGATATGCCAGTTCCCCAAATTATGGTTGTGGCTCCGCCCAAAATAATTAAACCTAAAGGTGCTATAGCTAATAAGTTTGCAAACGCAGAGAAACGAGGCCTTGGCCTGGCTCATGAACTAGAAGTCGTGGCTAAAGAACATTCGGTGTTCTATTTCGACTCAAACACCGTTACTTCGGCAAGTGAAATAGATGGAATTCACTTAGATGCGGCTCAGCATCAAGTTTTAGGTGGGGCTATAGCGCATGAAGTTAAACAACGAATCTTCTACAAGCCATCATAGGGGCATTAGGTGTAAAGAATGTCAGCGTATCATCACAAAGGAAAACTCGTTTCTATAGATGGTGAGTGGGCGACTTACGAGTATTACCCTGATTACCTATCTTACGAGTCGGCAGTTGGTTTATTTAAAGTTAAACCATCGAGCCTTGTGGGCGAGCAAGAGCGAGAATATGAAATTTTGGCTAAGGCTGGTGATGTAAAGCTTTTTAGTAACCGTCCGGAAGAACATGTTGTTTTAGCGCTTCTTTCCAAAATACGTAAAAGCGCTGAGAATGGCGAGCTCTTTCCGGAAGAGGTTTATCACATTGCGTAACTCACCTAACACCTATACGACCGGGCCTTGTAAAGAAACAAAAAGCCCCTAAAACAGTACTTGCTCAGTGCTGTTGTTTATTAGAAACACCTTTCTTCACTGCTTGCGATAATTTCATGGTGGGCTGGCCTTTGGGAGGCTGTACCAAACACCTATCGAGAGTCTGCCTGTTCAATGTATTACTGAGCAGGTGTTTTGATTCATCAAAACGCTACTAGAAATGTATCG
>NZ_JAKSDZ010000076.1 GCF_023509475.1 Aestuariirhabdus haliotis
TTTTTATCAAGGCGAAGCTCGCCGTTCATGTCGAGACCTGGACAAGGGCTTCAACACCGAGAGAAACCATTTTAGGACCGCCCTACGGGGCTTTCGGGCGAATCCAGCCTCTTTGTTACGCCTTTTTGAAAGATCTCGACCTTACTGCAAAGGCGTGTCGCGATTCTGAATTCGCCTGAAAGCCAGAGTTCATCTGAATTAATCAGAGGTGCCCTTAGCTCAGCGTTACTTTGAAAGGCTTGGAAAAATCCTTAACAGGCAGATTTTTTTGCTTGGTTCGCTCACGGACGCGCCAGGCATCCACTGTCACATTAACGCCTTTGTCTGGAGTGCGTTGCAGACTAACCGTCATAAAGTGTTCACGGGTTCTGGCTTTGGGATAGGCAGAAAAAAGCCAGCCTTTTTTCGTGCTGACATCAAATTGACTAGCGTAGTTGACTTTGGAGGATGGCCAGCCCTGCACAGACATCTCTTTAGGTGGAAAGCTACCGGGTACATGACTGGGTGTCGACGTGGCGATTCCGTTAAGGTACGTCAAATTGGACAGTGGCGAAGAGACAACTTCAATCAGTTTGGCGCCATTATTGCCCAGTTTGCAGGTAGCAATGCGACCGAAATGAACATCACCAGACAGCACCATAATATCGTGTCCGCTACTGGCCAGTGCCTCTAACAACCGCACGTATTGCTTTTCGAAGCTGCGCAGATTTCGCTCGCTACTACTGGTCTCAACCAGTAGCGGTTGTGGTGAAACCAGAATACCAGGGCATTTTAATGTTTCTGCCCAGGCTATTATACGGTCGAAATCTGCCGTGCCGATAAATCGGTTTCTGGAACGATAAGAACGCAGGTCAGCAATACAGAATGAGAGATCCTTACCAATCGCTATCTGTTCCACCACCGATGAACGCTGGACACGTTTAACGGCCTCTTTGGCCGCTTTTGACCACACTTTGCGTACTTTCTCCAGCTTCAACGCCAGCAGCTGGGGAATCAAGCCATCGTAGAAGGGATAATCATTCCAGTATTCGTGATCGTCCGGCAACATCCAGGTGCCTCCGCGATTGAGAATACCTCCCAGCGCTCGCCAATGTTCGGCATAATCATCGCCTATACGTTGACGTATTTCATCGGCGTCGAGCGACAGGGAATCAAAACCGATATCCAGATACACCTGGTCTCCGGTCAGGAAAGTAATGTCAGGTTTATGGTTTTGGCCTCTCTCGTAAAGCGCCTGGTAAGCCCCGGCAGCCTGACCACCATCGCGATGATTATAGAAACAACTACCCAGACCAATGGTAAAAGGTTTGCCGGTTGAAAGCGGAAGACGGGCCGGTAGAGTATCAAAATAACCATTTCGCAGATGCTGCCAGCCATCATTTTCACTCAACCCGCTCAGCTCGGCAAACCGGTCAAAGCGCACCGAATAGCTTTTTCCAGGCTCCAGGCCGGTAAAGGTAAGCAAAGCATAAAAACGCTGTTTGGTGCGACTGAAGGGTCGCTTCCAATCGCTCTTCTTGATGGTTTTCGTTCGAACAAGATTGTCACCCTCAAACAACCTGACCCGTGCTCGCCGAGGCATAATCAGGGTCGGAAACAGGGTGCCCACCCAAATCTCCGCCGAATCGGTGCTAACCCGATGAATCGCCATCGACCAGCGACTGGTATCCGTAGCATAGGTAGTCATAGCAACCTCCTTATTGAAAGACCACTATAGATGATTGAATCATTCAAGGTACATTGGCAATGCCCAGATACAGGAGAAGGTTGATCACTCGGTAAACAAGGCTTTCTTCTGAGGTTTCACAATCCGCTATGGCGTTGATAAATGGGTTCCCGCCGGGTCGATGTATCCATTAATAATAGCATCGACAGTTCCATCCTCCCACATCTCCTCAAGGGTGCGATTCAACGACTCGACAAGCTTATCTTTGCCGGGCAAATTCGACGCTTTCGAAAGCATCATATAGGCAGGCTTCGGTGTGTGCAGCGGTGCAGGCAGTTCATCAATTTTATGGCTGATACCTAATTCACGAGCCGTATACCAAACCACATGACGACTGTTTAAATAAGCCTCTGTACGAGCTGCCAGCAGCATATCAATACCCTTGTCGGTACTCGAACTCTCACTGACATAAAACTTACCCGTTTTCCTGGCCGCATCAAATTCCGGATTGATGCTATAACCTCGGGTAATGCCGATCACTCGACCGTTCAGATCGGAAATACTATCAAAGTTGAAAGACTTTGACTTGCGAACAAAAACGCTAAAAACACTGGTATGAAATGGTGCACTCAAATAGGTGGCAAACTGCTCGCGCTGCTGCGTTTTATACCCGGAGAAAAGACCATCAAGCCTGCCTATTCGCACATAATTAATCGCACGTTTCCAGGGCAGACATTCTATATCGTAAGTTCGATCTATTCGCCGAAACAGCTCAGCCAAGATATCGACATCAATACCCTTCGCGTATCCTTTTTCGCACCAGACAAAGGGCTTGAAATCCATCAGGGTTGCGAGTTTAACCGGCCGTAAATAACCCTCACTGGCAACAGCAGACATACTATAGATCAACAATAATGCCCCTACCCCACGGAGCATTCTTTTTAAAACTGTACTAAGGCCAAACGTCATTTCACTCGCTCAGTATTCAACCTGTAAAATTCTGGATAGCTTGCCTGACAACTCAACTATAGACCACCACCCTAAACGAACCGTTTCACGTCATCGGTATGATACCTAATACAACAGACAGCATCCGTTTCACCATCTGGATGCAAACAGCGGCGGTTGATTCCTGTCCGGGGGCAAGATACTGTGACCTGAATACAAACTGACTCGCTTACCGAGTCCCGCGCCAAGGTAAGGACACTATGCTTTCTCCGACGAAACTCATCTCAACTTTGCTTATTATCCCCTTTCTGGCCTGCACAGCGTTACAAGCCAACACGGCATCCCGCGCGGATATGTTGGGTACCTGGGCCTGTGAAGTCAAAATCGTTGAAGAAGGAGGCTTTTTCAAGGTCGAGTCTGAAGACTATTACAGCGACGATGGCACATCCAAAGGCACCGGCATCATGACCATGAAGATGGGTCCGGATTTCCCGCAAGTCACCTACAACTATTCCGCCGAAGGTACCTGGAAAATCAGGGACATGCAGCTGATAGAAACCCTGACCCGTTTCGAAGTGACCTTTGTCAGTCACCCGGAGATCGAAAAGATGGTGAATCTGGAAAGCTCGATGCCACTTAATCAGGAAGATGCCGCCGAAATCATCGAACTAACCAGCTCAATGCTGACCCTGAAAACAGATGTTGATGGCTCTAACCATACTTGCTACAAGCAATAAACGACCATTTTCAGATTATCGGCTACCGGCCTGATGACCCAGCAACCAGCAACAGGCTAACTTCGCTGTAAAACCATTTTATGAGCACCTCTTCTCTTCTACAGCCTAAGATCATCATCCTGGGAGCCGGCAGTATTGGCTGTTATATCGGCGGGTGCCTGCAAGCCGCCGGTGCCTCGATAACACTACTGGGCCGCCCCCGGCTGCAGCAGCAACTTGGCGAGCACGGACTATTGCTGACCGACTGGCAAGGCCGTAACAACCAGCTATCCCCCGATCATATCGACTTCTCGGTATCCGAAACAGTTTTACAAGACGCCGATTTTATCCTGGTGACCGTCAAAAGCGGTGATACTGCCACTGCCGCCCGGAGCATAGCCTCCTACGCCAAAGCCAATGCTGTCATCGTCAGTTTGCAAAATGGCATTCGCAACGCTGCCACCTTGCAGCAGTATCTGCCGGGCCATAGGATCATCAAAACCGTTGTGCCCTTTAATGTGGTCGACCAGGGCAAAGGGCACTTCCATTGCGGTACCGAAGGCAATCTTGCCATCGAGCAACAGGGCCCGGAAGCGCCATTAATCGAAGCTCTCGAAAAGGCGAGGCTACCAGTCAACCGTCATACAGATATCAGCGGTGTTCAGTGGAGCAAGCTGATCATGAATCTCAACAATGCCGTCAATGCCCTGGCCGGCATCCCCGTTCGAGAACAGCTGTATAACGCACTTTATCGTCAAGCCATGGCCGCTTGCATCCAGGAAGCCTTATCGATTCTGAAAGCGGCTAACATCAAACCCACCCGCGCCGGCAAGGTGATTCCCGCGCTACTGCCCTACATACTCAGATTGCCAACAGGCGTATTTAAACGCATCGCAAGCTCCATGCTTAGTATCGACCCCAGCGCCCGCTCATCGATGAACCAGGATCTGCAACTGGGCCGAAAAACTGAAATTGATTATCTGAATGGCGAAATCATTCAACTGGCCCACTCATTGAATCTGAACGCGCCGATAAATAGCCTTATCGTCGATCTGGTGAAACAGGCTGAAAGTAATAATGAAGGGTCACCCCATATGACGGCCGAGGCATTATTCGCCCGAATCAGGGCAGTAAAGCCAGGTTAACCCGGATCTTTGTCGAGCCCTGCGCGCTCGATAATTTCCGTCTCGAAGCCGTCAATACTGCGCTGATTTCTCGTCACCCAATATTTTTCGATACCGTCCGGCCCTTGTCGCTGTGACCATTTATCGAGGTCCTCACGATCGGCTTTATAGTCATAGTAAGGCACCGACATACCGCAAGAAGATTGCACCAGGTTGATATCCAAAACAAAGATCTGCCGCGCCGCCGGGCTCGGCGGAAACAGTGAACTGAGTCGTTCCCATTCAGCATCGGCCCGGTGCAATACCCTTGCGGTGCCATAGGCGCGCAGGATCACCGGCGGCCCCTCAAACGCACAAAACATCAGAGTCATACGGGGATTCTGGATCACATGAGAAGCCGATTCATTACCACTCCCGGTTAAATTCATCCAGGCAATGGTGGTCGGGTCAATAACCCGCAATGAGTCACCGCCCTTGGGGGATACATTAACCTGCCCACTGTCGACTGCCGTGCCAACAAAAAAGATCTTCTGTTCGCCGATAAAAGCCTGATGCTTATCGGACAATTCTGAATATTGACGCCCCATACCCCTATCCCCTCCCTGGTGATGACGAACAAACTGATGCTAATGAACAAAGTCTTATCCGATTATGCCGTAAAGGCTCAAGATAAGGCACCTGCCATGGCTCAGCTGTTTCTGCATCGGCATTGGCTGATGCAGATCAATCACAATATATTGATAACGATTCTCATTTGCATTATGGTATCAACAGAACCTTTATGGCAGGAGTGACCCCATGCGTTTTTTATGCCCCAGACACCGAAACAATCTCGATAATCTTGAAGAAAGCGATCTGGCCTCACAATGGTTTGAATGGATGCATCAGGCGGCTGTGTACTACGAACTGGGAGATTGGCGTGAAGCGATCGCCTACAGCGGCTGCTCGCTGGAACTCAGTATGGTGTATCTATCAAAAACCGCCGGTCCGGCTCAGATTAACGCCTGCAAAAATCTCTGCCTCTCCACACTGTATTGTATGAACTGCTTGGTTCACAACGACGAACGCTATAAAGCCAACTACATTATGGGCATTGCCAGCAAAGTACTTGAGCAGTATAAAAACACCCACCAGGAAACACAGCAGATAGAAGCCGATATCCAGGCTTTACAGGATGAGGCTCAGCACGATCATTACTTCAAAACCCACCTCAATTTCCCTTTCGACAGTGTGCCGCCCAAGAGTGGTTTGATGCATCACTAGGGCACCTCTGATTAATTCGGATAGATCTCTGCGGATCCTAAAATGGTTTTTATCAAGGCGAAGCTCGCCGTTCATGTCGAGACCTGAACA
>NZ_JAKSDZ010000077.1 GCF_023509475.1 Aestuariirhabdus haliotis
GAGTAGAAATTAGTTACTCATTTAGATCCCGGATACATTACCGCAAACTAATTTGTCGTTATACTTGCAAAAGGAGGGCGAGTCATACATTACATAAAGCGGCACCCTTGCTGGTGCGGGTATAAGGTTGAGCGTCTGAAAGGCCCGGCACTGTCAATGACGTTGCGGTGCAGGAGGGGAGTTCTGCCGGGTCTGGGTTCGGCGCCGCTGAAGTAAAGATGGCGCCGGAAATCGACTGTTCAGCTTTCGTCGGTCTCGCGCTGGTAGCGGGTGCTTTTGAGGCTGTCCTTGATCGATTTGAGGTGGTTAAGAAAGCCGGGGCCGCGGCGCAGGGTCACGCCGGTTGCCAAGATATCGATCACCGACAGGTGCACGATGCGCGACGTCATGGGCATATAGACATCGGTATCTTCCGGGGCATCGACGCCAAGCACGATCGAGCAACGCTCGGCCAGAGGGGAGTTGGGGGCGGTGATGCCGATCACCGTAGCGCCGGATGCTTGCGCCAGCTCGGCGATCTCAACCGTGTCTTTGGTGCGGCCGGTGTAGGAGATGGTCACCACCACATCGCCAGTGCTGCACGAGGCAGCCACCATGCGCTGCATCAGTACATCGTCGTAGGCGTTGACCGGAATGTTGAAGCGGAAAAACTTGTGCTGGGCATCCTGGGCGACCGGGCCGGAGGCTCCCAAGCCATAAAAGAAAATCTGTTTGGCCTGGATCAGCTGATCCACTGCCAGGTTTACGGTGGCCGGGCTCAGTTTCTCCTTGGCGTACACCAGCCCGGCAATGGTGGCGTCGATGATTTTCGGGGTATAGCTCTCGGCGGTGTCGTCGGGCTCGACATGACGGTTAACGTAGGGCACGCCGCCCACCAGGGATTGGGCCAGGGTCAGTTTGAAATCGGGAAAACCCTTGGCGTTAAAGCGCTTGCAGAAACGATTGACGGTGGGTTCGCTCACCTCTGCTGTGCGGGCCAGTACCGCAATCGATGACCGGGTTGCGGCCTGGGGATCGGCCAGAATCACGTCGGCGACTTTGCGCTCTGAACGGTTCAGGCTATCCAGCGCCTCGCTGATCAGGCTCAGCATATTGGTTTGCGTGATCACTCTCTATCCCCCTTGGTCGAGCCCAATAGCAGCCTGGGCTCACAGCACTCAGTGATCGAACTATAACAGAGATGTAATTTGACTACCTGTTTGTTGGATTCCAACTTCATATATTTTATGGGCTTTGGGCGATTTTTGCGGTCTTTTGGCCGACGTACGCTTCAGAGAGCGCGTATCGAAAGCGCTCTTAATTATTGAGGGTTAATATTGTTACGTAATAAAAACAAATATGCCTCGACATTGGTCAATCTGTGCGCATTAATATAGGTAATATTACTTTCGTGAACGATAGTGGGAGAACTGATTATGGCCATTCGTGTTGCCATCAATGGATACGGACGTATTGGGCGCAATATTTTACGGGCGCTCTATGAGTCGGGCAGGCAGGAAGAGATCACTATCGTAGCCATCAATGATCTGGGTGATGCCGAGATCAACGCCCACCTGACCCGATTCGATTCGGTGCATGGGCGCTTCACCGGCAGTGTCGAGCAGGAGGGGAATCAGTTGGTGGTCAACGGCCAGGCGATTCGGGTCTGTTGCGAGCGAGATCCCGCCAGGCTGCCCTGGGCCGAGCTCGATATTGATGTGGTGTATGAATGCACCGGGCTTTTTACCTCACGGGAGAAGGCCGCCGCCCATATTGCTGCAGGGGCCCGTAAGGTGATCGTCTCGGCACCTGCTGCCGGGGCCGATGCCACCGTGGTGTATGGTATCAACCAGCATGTGCTGACCCGCAGCAGCCAGATCATCTCCAACGCTTCCTGTACCACCAATTGTCTGGCGCCGGTCGCAAAGCCCCTCAATGATGCGTTGGGTATGGTCAGCGGCATGATGACCACTATTCACGCCTACACCAATGACCAGAACCTGAGCGATGTTTATCACAGCGACCCCTATCGGGCACGCTCCGCTACCCAGTCGATGATTCCGACCAAAACCGGCGCGGCGGCGGCGGTCGGTCTGGTGCTGCCCGAACTGAACGGCAAGCTTGATGGTATGGCGGTACGCGTACCCACCATCAATGTGTCTCTGGTCGATCTGTCCTTTATTGCCGAGCGCGACACCAGTGTCGACGAGGTCAATGACATTATGGAAGAAGCCTCGCGTGGTTACCTGAAAGGGGTGCTCGAATGCAACACCCAGCCGCTGGTGTCGATCGACTTTAATCACAGTGCGGCGTCCTCCAGCTTTGATGCTACCCAGACCCGGGTCAATGGCCGGCTGGTGAAAGTGATGGCCTGGTATGACAATGAGTGGGGCTTTTCCAATCGCATGCTGGATAACACGTTGGCGCTGATGTCAGCGGAAGGTTAAGGCGATACACTGTTGAGGGTTTTAACCCGTTGGTAACAACGGGTTGGTAGAATGACATTGATTATCGAGAGCGAGCGACCCATGGAACAGACCCAGCGCCTCATAGGCTCCACCAAGTCGATCGCCCTGGTGGCGCACGACAACCAGAAAGCGCGTTTGCTGGCCTGGTCGCAGCGGCATCGTGAAACGCTGGCCAGGCACCGGTTGTATGCCACCGGTACCACCGGCGCCTTGCTTGGGCAAACTCTAAAATGTGAGATTAACTCACTGCTAAGTGGGCCGATGGGTGGCGATCAGCAATTGGGGGCCAAAATAGCCGAAGGCGAAATCGACATGCTGATTTTTTTCTGGGATCCTCTGGAGCAACAACCCCACGACCCGGATGTAAAAGCCCTGTTGCGCATTGCCGCGGTCTGGAATGTGCCGGTGGCCTGTAACCAGGCGACGGCCGATTTTATCTTTGCCTCCACTCTGATCAACAGCGACTACCAGCAAGACACGCCGGACTACGATGCCTACCTGCAGCAGCGCACCCGGTAAACGCGCTCAAGGTTTATAGGACTCGATGAACAGTATTACCCTGATCGGTTTGGCCGCCGCCTGTTGCACAACCCTGGCCTTTATCCCCCAGGTTCGCTGGATTCTAAAAACCGGCAATGTCGACGGCATATCCGTCGGTATGTACAGCATCTTCACCACCGGCGTGGCGCTCTGGTTGTTGTATGGCTTGCTGGTGTGGGACCTGCCCATTATCGCCGCCAACCTGGTGACCCTGCTACTCAGTCTGTCCGTACTGGTGCTGACCATTCGGCACCGGTTGAGAGCGCGCAAGAAATAATCAATCCAAGCCGACCCTGGCGTCCGTCTCGTGAATCCGCTATTTCCCGTGTACAGTGGAAGAATGTCGCCTGTATACCGGAAACCGGCTGCTAACTCCTTGATTTTGAAAGGCTAGAATTTATAGAAGGCGACGGCATTTACTCTTAGAGTGTATGGGCAGGGCTTGCTTGCTCTGAGGTAAAGGATTTTTTGGCTTCTAGCGTTTTGATTTTATTACTGTTTTTTTAGATAACTACATTTCTAACCGAAATGACGAGAATTGACCCCAAATAAGAAAAGGGGACATTCTTCCTTATAATTAGCTGTTAGAGCACTAAGTTCATCTATACATCATTTCTAGGATGAAAAATGAAGATTGAATCAACAGACAAAGAAGTTAGATCGATTTTACAGTCAGGCTACTACCGCATCCCGAGGTTTCAGAGGCCATATAGCTGGGAAAAAGATCACATTCAAGATTTTTGGGACGACATTGTCATTGATAACGAAGACGATTATTTCATCGGATCTATGGTTGTTTACAAACAGCAAAAAGGTTACTTCGGTATTGTAGATGGCCAGCAAAGGATGACTACTATTACAATATTTTTGTGCGTCTTAAGAAATATTATGAGTGAACTTGGGCTTGTCGATTCTGCCGAAGGTATTCACTCATTAATTGAAAGGAAGAACATAGATAATGTTGCTGAGTACATATTAACTTCAGAATCTTCATACCCGTTTCTGCAAGAGCATATCCAGAAATTCGGAGATCCAGATTTAAACGTCCAGCCTTTAGAAGAAGAGAAAACCCTACAAAATGCGTTCAAGCAAGCAGAGAGATTAATTAAAGGGCTAGTTGATTCAATAAAGGTTGATACTGCAATCAAGCAAGAAGCCAAGCAAGAAAGAACTGAAGTTAGACTAAGAAAGGTAAGAGATTGTCTGCTCGATTTGAAAGTGATTTTTATTGAGCTTGATGATGAAGATGATGCTTATTTGATTTTTGAAACACTGAATACACGAGGGAAAGACCTAAATACGTCTGATCTAGTTAAGAACCATTTAACAAAACTGATAAAAGCCGGAAATGCCAACGTTGATGCAACAAAAGAAAAGTGGGCTGATCTAAGAAAGACAATAGAAGAATCGGAAGGCGACATAGAAATAGATCCGTTTTTGCATACTTATTGGTTGTCAAAGTATGATTTTGTAACTCAGAAAAAACTATTTAAAGAAATAAAGAAGAAAATCGATAAGGATAACGCGAAACAATTTCTGGAAAGCCTTTTATGTGATGCCAAAATCTATAGGTCTATATTTGAGCCTTCCTATAGAACTTGGAAAAAAGAAGAAGCCGGAATCATTCGGTCACTAGATGCGCTTAACCTCTTCCGTGTTAAGTTACAGGTACCTACAGTTCTATCCGTATTAAGAAGCTATTTCGGTGAAGGTATAAAAAAAGCTTCGACCGAAAGGGCTATTAGCTCTATTGCTAAATTTCATTTCATATTTACAGCTGTAACATCACAGCGTTCATCAGGGGGGATTTCCCAGATGTATGCTTCTGTAGCGCGAAAATTGGCCTCGGCAGACGACACCCAAGCAAGAAATACAATTCTCAATGATTTCAAGGCTAAACTTCGAGAAAAGATACCCTCTCAAAGTGAATTTGATGTTAATTTCGAACAAATAGTATTTACCAAGTCTAAATCAAAGCAGAAGAAACTTGTTCAATACATTCTTTCTGAAATACACCGTTATGAGCAAAACGGTATACCAGTAGACTATTCACAAATGACAATAGAACATATATACCCGGAGAGCCCTAAAGGTTTTAAAAAATTACCAGACACTATCATCGGGCAACTTGGGAATCTTATTCTTATTGATCAAGATTTGAACGATAAGCTTGCTAATAAATCATTTGTGGAAAAGAAGGAAATATTAGAAGAAGCGAAAATTCCTTTAGATGAGTCTATACGCGACTCAGAAGAATGGAGTGAAGAACAAATAAAGATTAGGACTGCTGAGTTAGCTAAGCGGGCATACGAGAACGTATGGAAAATATAGCTCTAACAAGCAAAGGCAGCGGATGCTACGCACCGCTGCTTTGAGCGTTAAGGAAGTGTTTCTGGGGTCAGGCCTTACATTTGACATTTCGCTTCTCAATATCGGGCCAAGTGTGAAATGTAATGTATGACTCGCCCTCCTTTTGCAAGTATAACGACAAATTAGTTTGCGGTAATGTATCCGGGATCTAAATG
>NZ_JAKSDZ010000078.1 GCF_023509475.1 Aestuariirhabdus haliotis
GCCTTTTTGAAAGGTCTCGACCTTACTGCAAAGGCGTGTCGCGATTCTGAATTCGCCTGAAAGCCAGAGTTCATCTGAATTAATCAGAGGTGCCCAAGTTGTGTGGCGGGCTGGGTGTGTCAACCAGCGGGTTCTATGACTGGAAGAACAGAAGGCCCTCTCAGAGAAGCCTGGAAGGTGGTGATCTCAGGGCTGAGATTCAGTCGATCTATGATGCCAATGAAGGCCGATATGGCAGTCCTGAACCTCCCACCTACACTAGCTTTCCCCTTCCGTGGCCACTCTAGGAGAGCGATTGATGGGCCATTGGCTGATCAGCATGCCCATCAGCATCAGGCAGCACCCCAGCAGCTGTTTGCTACCCATGGCTTCGCCTAATAGCAGCCAGCCCCCGATTACCGCAAAGACGGCTTCGGTCGACAGAATGAGCGCTGTCACACTGGGATCTACCTTGCGCTGGGCGATGATCTGCAAGGTACAGGCAATGCCACTGGAAGCAATACCGGCATACAGCAGCGGCATCCAGGCGTCCTGGAAATCGCCGAGGGTTGCGGTCTCGGTCGTCAGGGCAAATACACTGGCCAGCAATGCCGCGACCGCAAACTGGCAGATCGACAAGCTGATGGCGTCGACCTTACGTGACAGCCAGCCGATGATCAGGACATGGGCGGTCCAGAACAGGGCACCGACCAACTCCAGCAGATCACCGTAGTTCACGCTGAAATCGGGACCAATGGTCAGGCTGTAGAGCCCGAGTATGGCCAGTACCACACCGACCCAGGTTTGCGGGTTGGTACTCTGCCCCAGCAAGGTTCCCACGATGGGCACCATGACTATATACATACCGGTGATAAAGCCGGCATTGCCCGCCGTGGTATGCAGCAGTCCAATCTGTTGGAACGTAAAGCCGCCAAACATCACACAGCCCGCTAATAAACCACCAATCCACAGAGTACGTCCCTGGGGCATTTTCCCCCGACTCATCATCAGCCAGAGGGGGATTAACGAGACCGCTCCCAGAATAAAGCGGGCCGCATTGAAACTGTGGGGGCCGAGGTAATCCATGCCCGCACTTTGGGCAACAAACGCGAAACCCCAAATGGCAGCGACGCCGACCAGCAGCAGGTGAGAAGGAGAGATAGCAAGCACGGCATGGATTCCTGAATGATTAATTATTAGAGGGGTAGTCTGCCGGTAAGGGGCGACGAAGGGGTCTATTGTAGAGGGGTAGGGAGGGTGAATGGGAGAGCTTGACTTAAGAATCAACGGCCAAACCCTTTAGTAAATGCTATATCTATGTCTAATGACTTAAGAAACTAAAGTTGTGCGGGTGATGGCCAATATAAGGGATAGGGTGTTGGCTTTGTTGCAAGCCCATTGATCAGGATCCTGCATAGGGAAGGGTATGAATCTACGGTTACGCTTTGTGATCTTTACCGCTGCATTGGTGATTGGTGCAGGAGCGGCTGCCTGGGTGCCCATGCGGCAACTGGCGGAAAATCTGATTGAGCAATGGGCGGTTCGTTATGCCGAGAAGCAGGTGTTGTACAACAAGGTGCGAACCCTGCAGCCGATCATTCGCGAGATCGCCCTGGCACGACAATTCGCCGATTCCGAACCGCTCAAACAATGGGCGCGTAATCCGGATAATGAGCAACTGAACACGCAGGCCATGGCTGTGATGGAGAAGTTTCGTCAGCATTTTGCCGAAAAAAGCTATTTTGTTGCCCTGCTGAACGCAGAGCGCTATTACCACAACAATAAACAGAATGAGTTTGCTGGTCAGCAGTATCGATACACACTGAGCCGCTCAAATGAAACCGATCAATGGTTTTACAGCCTGGTCGAACAGGAACGAGAGCTGCACCTGAACGTAAATTCAAATGCTGCCCTGGGTGTCAGCAAGCTGTGGATTGATGTGTTGATGCGAGACGGTGACCAGGTGTTGGGCGTGGTCGGTACCGGGCTGGATTTGACCGAATTTATTGGCCGGGTCATCGAACAACCAGAGCCGGGTATCACCAGCTTTTTTGTCGATCATGAGGGTGCGATTCAGATCTATCGCGACCAGTCGATGATCGATTTTTCCAATCATCGGGGCGGCCCCAGAAAAAACCTGGATCTTATGTTTGATCGCGACAGCGACCGGGCTGCCATACGCGAGGCAATGGCGGAATTGGCTTCCACGGATGATCGAGTGATCAGCCGCTTTGTAGAAGTGGAAGGCAAGCGTTTCCTGGCCAGCGTGGCCCATCTGCCGGAGGTGGGTTGGTACGAAATTATGCTGATGGACCTCAAGGTCTTGTTGCCCCTGAGCAGTTTCGGGGAAATCGTATTGGTTTACCTGGCGGTATTAGTGGTGGCCTTGGCTCTGTTTCTCCTGGCGCTTGAGCATTACCTGCTGAATCCATTGCAAAAACTGGAGCAGGCGATGAATCATGTACGCGAAGGGGCCTATGATGACAAGGAATTACCCGTTCAGGGCAAAGGTGAAGTCGCGCGTTTGCTCGAACATTTTCGTGAGATGGCGCAGTCGGTGATCAGCGCCCGAGAGGAGCTGGAGCACAAAGTGCAAAAGCGCACCGAGGCGCTCGACCGGTTGACTAAAATCGACCCGCTGACCGAGTTGTTGAATCGCCGGGGCATGACCGAGCGAATCGAGGCTGAAATCAGCCGCAGCGACCGTGAAAACAATTGTTTTGGCATCATCTGGATCGATCTCGATCTGTTCAAGTCGATCAACGATCAACATGGCCATAGTGTGGGTGATCAGGCCCTGAAGCTGGTTTCAAACAGTATCGAGTCGGTATTACGCCCCTATGATTGTGCAGCCCGGTGGGGCGGTGACGAATTTCTGGTGCTGATCGAAACCTGCGATAACGAGTTATTGAAAAGCGTTGGTGAGCGTATACGGGAATCGGTGGATCAGCATCGGCTGTCAAGTGAATCGGGGGATCCGGTATCGATACAGATCAGTGCTGGTGGCTATGTCGCCAACGATCGGGATAAACTCGCCGATTTGTTGTTCAAAGCCGACCAGGCGCTCTATGCCGCCAAACATGCCGGACGTAATTGTTTCTGCAATTACGATGAATTGCCCAGGGATACCGAGACGTTGACTTGAGGGATCCAGGGCTGCCCGGCTTCTGGAGATCCGATATGATGTGAGCTCGTGCTGTATCGGATAGCGATGCCCTTTGCTGAGAAAGGCTCAATTATGTTGGAACATTTTCAATGGTTACCCTTCCTGTTGGCCATTACGGCCCTGACCCTGACACCGGGAATCGATACCCTATTGATTGTTCGCAATGCCGCGCGTGGTGGTAGCAAGGATGGATTTGTCAGCAGCCTGGGAATTTGTACCGGGCTCTTTGTTCATGCCTTTATTTCCGCTGCCGGGTTATCGGTAATTTTGTTAGGTTCCGCCGAACTTTTTGCTCTGGTCAAGTATGCCGGGGCGGCCTATCTGGCGTGGTTGGGTTGGCACAGCCTGCGAGCGGCATGGCGAGCCCAAGCCTTGCCTGTAACCGGCACACCCGCACAAGCCGTATCTGCTCGGCAATCGTTTCGGGAAGGGTTTTTATCTAACGTACTGAACCCGAAAACCATCATTTTCTACATGGCCTTTTTACCCCAGTTTATTGATCCCGAGCAGTCGGCAATGGGCCAGTCGATGGCGATGGCCTCCATACATTTCCTGATTGCCACACTGTGGCAAGGGAGTCTTGTATTGCTGGTGGAGCGAGCCCGGTTATGGCTCACCAAACCGATCACCAGCCAGGTGATGAACGGCATAACCGGAAGTTTGCTGATGGGGTTTGGCGTACGCCTGGGTATGGAGTCCTGACTCGATCAACAGAGCCATGTGTTATAGCCGGAAACCCTTTGCATTAAGCCCGCCGCAAGCGCAACAGTACGAACAGATAAACACTCAGGTTGATCAGTAACGCCAACACCCCCAGCCAAACTTGCCATTGGGGTGTCAGGCCGGCGGGATAGATCAGCGGAATCAGGTAGTGTTCGATAAAGCCGCCGGGGTAGCCTGCCTCCCCGGCGGCCCGGCGAAACTGGTTTTCTAAGGGGGTTAGCGGGCAGATCCAGCCATTGAATTCCAGTAAAGCGATCCAGCAAACCGCTGGCAGATGCAGCAACGGTGTCCAGCGCCAATAAAGGGTAAACAGCCCGCCCAACAGGGCAAAGATAATAAACAGGAGATGGGTTAGCACCAGCAGGTCGGCGATAATTCGAGCATCCATGCGTATTCAGTGTAGAGTACTCTGGCTACTAAGGTGCTACCGGGGCACTGGATAACCAGGATAATTATATGACGTCACTTCGTTTACTACTTCATGCAGCGGGCAACTCCGCGCCACGTTGGCAAGCCGCCATCGACGAACATTTACCCAAGGCAGAAGTACGTCAACTCTCGGAGATCAAAGACGACTGGCAGGCCGATTATGCGCTGGTCTGGAATCCGCCGGCCGAACTGTTTACCAGCCAGCAACGCTTAAAAGGGTTATTTAATCTGGGGGCGGGGGTCGATGCGCTGTTGGCCAATCCTGATTTGCCTGAGACTCTGCCGGTCTACAAATTACGTGACGCAGGCATGGCAGAGCGCATGACCGATTACATTCGCTACGGCTTGCTGCATTTTCGCCGGGATATGGATCGTTACCGCAACCAGCAGGCTCAAGGGCTATGGAAACCATACGGGGTTTCCAGTCATGCCAAATGGCCGGTTGGTGTCATGGGGCTGGGAGCCATCGGGGCGGAAGTAGCCGCCAGGTTGCACACCGATGGTTATTCGGTGCTGGGTTGGAGTCGTAGCCCAAAGTCATTGCCTGATATCGAAACCTGCGCTGGCCACGATGCTCTGGCGGGCTTTTTGGCTCGTTGCCGGGCGCTGGTTTGCGTGCTGCCTGCTACTCAGAAAACTCGGCATCTATTGAATAAGGAGCGGTTATCGCAATTGTCGGCGGGTGCCATCCTGATTAACTGTGGCCGAGGTGAAGTGCTCGACCATGAGGCGCTGATTGAGCAGGTGGATAGTGGACATCTACGCGGTGCTTTGCTGGATGTGTTTGAGCAGGAACCCCTGCCGGCTGACAGCGCCTTGTACAGCAATAGTAAAATAATAATCACCCCTCATGTTTCGGCGCCAACGCCGATCGCCGAGGCTGCCCAACAGATTGCCGAAAGTATTGAGCGTCTAGAAGCGGGCAAACGCCTCGAGACGGTTGATCGAGATCGAGGCTACTAGAGAAGCTAAGGCACCTCTGATTAATTCAGATAGATCTCTGCGGACCCTAAAAGGTTTTTATCAAGGCGAAGCTGGCCGTTCATGTCGAGACCTGGACAAGGGCTTCAACACCGAGAAAAAGCATTTTTAGGGCCGCCCTACGGGGCTTTCGGGCGAATCCAGCCTCTTT
>NZ_JAKSDZ010000079.1 GCF_023509475.1 Aestuariirhabdus haliotis
AGTGTTTGAATATTCATGATGATTCGCCTCTTGGGTTTCGTCACCTTCAGCCTAGTTTAGGGTGGGAGGCGAGTCATCTTATTAGGCCTGACCCCGAAGGTGTTGACCCCGAAGGTGTTCCTGTGAAATGCAAGGTAAGATCCCAGAGTTCATGACTCTTAATGGGTGTGCACTTTCGTGCCAATTAAAGGTATGCTCTATGTATTAGAATTTTAGGGACTGTTTAATCAGGAGAGAGTCTTACGTTCAGTTTGACCTAATCTGCTTAATGAGTGACCACGGGCCCGAATTTCTGTAGCGCTTGATTATTCACCTAGTTGATGGAGGTATGATCAGGTAATGATCATATTGAAACTACGAAAAACCTTTCAGTTAGCAAAGAAGGTTTTTAGATACATAAGATCCTCATAGTTCATAATCTGTCGTAATCGGAGAAACGATGAGCGTGATGTTTAACAGGGATAATTAAGAACATATATGGAAAAACGACTCCAAGCCCAACTACTTAACAAAGACGAATTGTTTGCTGTTCTAAAGAAAGTAGAAGTCAACTTTCAATTGGCAGATGAGAGAAGTGTAGAAACCCTTCTGATTTACCTTCCTGAAAGTGGTAGCCCTGATTCTCTAAATCAGTTTTTCTCGGCTGTGAAAAGCGGAATCATGGCTAATTTTGTTCTTAAGTGCTCAGAAATTGAAAAGCAGTTGGGCATAAAAAAAGAAGGAGCAGCACAAAAGCTATTTGATAAAGCTATTCGAAAACTAAGCCAACATACTGCCCAAGGAGAGCTGGGCGAGCTTATTTTATTCACATTACTTGATGTCTATCTGGATGCCCCAAAACTATTGAGCAAAATATCAACAAAAACCTCTAGAAAGATGCCAGTTTTTGGGGCGGATGGCGTTCATGGTCAGTTTTACGATGGTAAATTCAAACTGTTTCTAGGCGAATCTAAGCTATACAAGGATTTCAAATCCGCAGCAACTGATGCTGCCAAATCTATAAAAATGGCAGAAGATAAGTACCAAGAAGAGTTTGACTTAATAGAAAGCGATATGGATTTCCCCAATCTCGATGAGGGCTTGGAACAATATCTACTCGAAATACTAGACCCTCTTAATAACACTAGTTTTGATGAACATCTGCACAACTCATGCTTTATTGGGTTCGCAAAACCAGATTTATATCTAAATAAACCTGAAGACTTTGAAGAAAAATATATTGATTTAGCTGGCGATTACATTGGAGATTTTTACTCAAAAATTGAGAAGCAAGAGGTGGGCATAGATAAAACAGTATTAATGATCCTTCCGTTTAATTGCATTGACGATCTCGTTAAGAAATTTATCAATTATATGGACATAAAAGCATGAGTGAATTTATCGAAAAGCTATCTATCAAAGCCCTTGCTAGCGACATCTACAAAACAGCAAGCAGCGCTTTGTTTCGCTCATACATATTTAAGATGGTGGATGATGAAAATGAAATAGACAGGGATCATGTAAAGCAATTAATTTTAATAGCACAGTATCTATACAAAATAAACAAACCTAAATTCAGAAGAGAAGGAGCCGCAATACTATCTATGCTCATAGAAGTTTGTGGCGACTCATACCCTGGTATATTATCTATAGCAAATAGAATTTTCTCTTCTGTTGGCGACTTTCCAAATGTAAAGCTTCTTTCTGATATTTATCCTGAATTAAACTTTAAATATAGCTTCCTCTCCGAGGCTGAGGATGAGTTTAGACAGGAATTAAATACAGTCGACCACCTATCTTTTCCACTAACTGATTTCCAAAGAATCCTTTGGGAAGATTTAACTTCGGACGAAGATGTAATAACTGTTGCTCCTACATCAGCCGGAAAAACACATATTATCCTGAGTTACTTAATCAGGGAAATAATTGAAAGCGACGGAGCTTTTGCAGCAATTGTAGTCCCTACAAGAGCACTGATTTCTGAGGTAGCAAGCAAGCTGTATGAAATAGCCAAAGAGCAAGAGTACGAAAAGGAAATAGAGATATGCACCATCCCCAAAGAAGACGGGTACGCAGAGAAAACTTTTTTTGTAATGACGCAAGAAAGGCTATTTGACGCGCTTCAAAGCGGCGACTTAACCTTTAACTACTTATTTATTGATGAAGCTCACAATATAACTGATGAAAGCAGAGGTGTTTTGCTTCACCTTACCATAGAGAAAATTCTAGAAGACAGCCTTCCTCAAGTCATAATCAGCATGCCATCACCAAATTATCAAAATTCATTTTCGACTATTTTCAGTGAAATAGATTTCAAAAAAGACATCACATCATTATCTCCTGTCGCAAAGATTCTTATAGAAGTAAAACCAGCTGGTAGAAAACTAAAAATCCGAAGATTAAATACGAACAACGAAGTTATAATTCCAAAGGGATTTACAGGAAAGAACCTGTCCGACATCGTAATGAAATTTGGACAAAAAAGCAGCAATATAATTTACAGGAATCAAACAAATTACTGTGAGGACATGGCACAAAAAATAGCCGACAAAATAGAAGAATATGAAACAACACCAGAATTAGAAGAAGCGGCTGACTATGTGGAAGAATTTATTCACGACCGATTTTCTTTGGCTGACAACCTAAGAAAAGGAGTAGCCTTTCACTATGGTCCACTACCGAGCTCTATAAGGGTAATGATCGAAAATCTGGCTAAAGATAACCAGATTAAGTTTATTGCTTGCACGAGCACTCTAGCTGAAGGCGTTAACTTGCCCGCAAAAAATCTATTCTTATATAAACCTATGCAACCGCAGGGCGTCGGAGCACCAGTAAGGCTAGAAGACGTAAAAATTAACAACATTACGGGCAGAGCAGGAAGAATGCTTGAGCATTTCGCAGGGAATATATTTATTATTGAGCCCGACGAATGGCAAGTCCAAGACTATTTCGATGAAACAGATGGGGTTGAGGAAAAAATCCCAACTTATTTCAAAGCTATAAATGAGGATCTCCAGTCAGTTATATTAGCTCTGCAAGGCCTTTACGAACATAGCGAAGACAGCCAGTATAAGTTCTATACCATTGCAAATAAACTGATCAAAGAAATAGCTGAAGGTAACTTCAATAAAACACTCAATGCTCCAGAACTAACGCTGTCTGAAGAAGAGAAATCCACTTTATTTAGTGTCGCCCAAAAAGCACACCAAGAATTGAATGTAGCTCCATTCACCTTGGAAGCCAGTCCAACAATTGGATATATTCAGCAGAACAAATTATTTAAGTTTTTAAATAATCTAGAAGATTTAGATAAATGGACTTTACCCCACCCAAAATCATCGGATTTGTATAAAACACTTTTTAAAGTATGCTCTCAGTTAGAGAATTTTGGCGTATATATTCCAACAGGTGAATACTCCATTGGTTACATGTGTACCATCGCGGTTAAATGGATTCAGGGTGACAGCTTAAAAAGCATAATATCTGAACAAATTTTCTGGATGGAAAGCAATAAAACTGATGAGAAAGAAATAAATCCCAACAAAGCTGTCAGAGATGTTATCAAAGCAATTAACAACGACATCACATTTAGGATGGCAAATGCATTGCGGTGTTACCAAGTTTTGTTATCAACCGTCCTCACGCTCAAGAACATTGAGCTATCAAATACAAAGTTACATACCTATATGGAAATTGGTGCCAGCGACGAGCGGATGATCGAGCTAATTAGCATTGGCCTATCTCGCGAATCAGCCAAAGAAATTAGTGAAAAACTAGCAAATAACATCAGCATAGAATCATTGAATTATTTGTTGAAACTAATTGAAAATGGAAATCTAGAAGACATTCACCCGATCACAAGGAAGGAATTATTATCAATGTCAAAATAAGCTATTTCAGATAGCTCAACAGTTTAAAAGAATACGAATAACCCTCAATATCGGCGTTGATGGGTTATTTTTCTTGTACATAGTAAATGATTGCTTCTTCTAAAATACTATAAGCTGATTTTTCATCTATAAATTTATGGCGTGTCGAAATATCAGTTTTATATATAAAGAATGCATCACCAAAATCTAGGTGAAGCAAGGAACCATCGTCATTTTTTCCTTTAACCTTCAACACTGTGCAATCATCATGATTCGATAGGTAGTTTACAATTTCAATGACATTTTCTTTTGAGAGCCCAGTATCGCTCTCCTCGCTTATAGAAAAATCTAAAGCTAACTGCATATTGCTTTCAAGGTATGGAGCGCTACTTAGGTCACGGATTAGTTGAGGAGCAGTGTCGGAGACTTCCGATAGCGACGAAGTACCAATTTTAAAATGTAAACTACTGTAATCAACAATTTCCGCCAGTCGAGAAAATTCTTTTTCTTTAGAAATAAGCTCTAATTTAATTTTTGCAGATCGATTGCTATTAAACTGTTCCAACAGAGATGTCCCCACACTTTTCAAGCTGACGCTTGGGCCTGTAGTGAAGCCAACAATTATTTTTAGTTCTGGGACAACCGAGAAGAAATATGGGTCACCAATAATTCCTTGATTAAGCGCGATTGAGTTGATCTTTCCATCACTTGTAGCTTTAGTTTGCCAAGTATTTCTTTCTCTAACTACTGTGGTACGAAATACATCCAAATCCGATTGTTGAGTAACCTTTGAAGTTTTCACTAGCTGCTTCTTGTTTCGAATACTTATAATCCGGGCTTTATTCTCAGCACTTTGGTTAGCCCGATAATTAGAAACAAACTCAGAAAAAAAAGAGCCTTCTGCATCAATAGCGAAGAATCGGACAGTTATACTCTTTTTTAGCTTATTCATGACATTCTTTCATCCCTAAAGGAGTTATTCGGGCAGACTTGCAGCATAATATCTTTATATATCACCCTAGTTTAGTCAATAAAAACTGTCTATATATACAGCTAAGGAGCGGAAGCAAACTGTCAATCCCCTATGTTTTCAAAGGTGAATTCCAGGTACAAAAAGCCCCGTCAAATGACGAGGCTCTTGAGTGTGGTACCAGAGGCCGGACTCGAACCGGCACACCCGTTAAGGCGGGCCGAGGTATATGGAAAGCGAATCCCCTGTGTTTTTCTTGACCTGAGCTCGGAGATTTATCGCAAACAAAAAAGCCCCGTCAAATGACGAGGCTCTTGAGTATGGTACCAGAGGCCGGACTCGAACCGGCACACCCGTTAAGGCGGGCCGAGGTCTATGGAAAGCGAATCCCCTGTGTTTTTCTGGGGTGAATTCCAGATACAAAAAAGCCCCGTCAAATGACGAGGCTCTTGAGTATGGTACCAGAGGTCGGACTCGAACCGGCACACCCGTTAAGGTGGGCCGAGGTATATGGAAAGCGAATCCCCTGAGTTTTTCTGGGGTGAATTTCAGATACAAAAAAGCCCCGTCAAATGACGAGGCTCTTGAGTATGGTACCAGAGGCCGGACT
>NZ_JAKSDZ010000080.1 GCF_023509475.1 Aestuariirhabdus haliotis
CCCGTAGGGCGGTCCTAAAATGGTTTCTCTCGGTGTTGAAGCCCTTGTCCAGGTCTCGACATGAACGGCGAGCTTCGCCTTGATAAAAACCATTTCAGGATCCGCAGAGATCTATCCGAATTAATCAGAGGTGCCCTAGGTAAAAGTCACAGATATTGTCGTAGCACTACCCATTTCAGATTTTCCAGGTCCCACCTACACTCAGCTCGTCATCAAATACACCTTGGAGCCGAGCATGCGCAATGAAAAATCCCCTTTGCCAGAGATTCTGATCTCGGTTACTTGTGTCACACTGCTGATACTGACCATGGCTTCGCTTTACCGCATGGCATGGTAACTCATACACCACCAGCTCAGACACGCGGCCTTGACCTGCTTCCGCCTCAATAACAGATAACCCTTCAAGATCTCGACTCCCTGACAGAATTCGCTACTATAGACGACCACAAACTCAGGCATACCGCAGGATCAGCATGGAATCACTGAGCGTAAAGGAACGGCTCTATAGTATTATTTTTGGTACCGAGACACAGGCCGGGCGACGCTTTGACCTCTTCCTGATCGTTCTAATAGCGCTCAGCATTCTGGTTGCCATGCTGGATTCAGTGGAAAGTATTGCCAGCCAATACCATCGGCATTTCTTTCTACTGGAGTGGTTCTTTACCCTGCTTTTCACTCTGGAATATGCGGTACGTCTTTATTGTTCCCCGAAACCCGGAAGCTATGCCCGAAGCTTTTTTGGGATTGTCGACCTGTTGGCGATCCTGCCCAGTTATCTGGCACTTATTTTCAGTGGCTCTACCTTTCTGGTGATTATTCGCCTGTTGCGAGTGCTGAGAATTTTTCGAATTCTAAAGCTGATGCGTTATCTGCGTGACGCCAATGTTTTGTGGCGCTCAATGATGTCATCTCGGCGCAAGATTTTTGTCTTCTTCTGCTCTGTGCTGGTTCTGGCGACCATATTTGGCTCATTAATGTACGTGGTTGAAGGGCCCGAGCAAGGCTTCACCAGCATACCTAAAAGCATCTACTGGGCCATAGTCACTATTACCACCGTGGGTTACGGGGACATCACCCCACACACCATCATGGGCCAGATGCTGGCAGCGCTGGTGATGGTTACCGGGTATTCAATCATTGCAGTACCCACCGGTATCATCACCGCCGAACTGGCCGATGAGCTGCGCCGGGACCGCTCAAAAAAATACTGTGCCAACTGCACTCGCAGCGGGCATGACAACGACGCCGAACACTGTAAATTTTGTGGTGCAGAATTAAACCCCTAAACAGAAATCGCTCTTAAGCCGCACTCTTACCCTGATCCGCCAGGTCTACAGAGGCCGCTTCAGATTCAGGATTATTGACTACCACCTTGGCTACCTCATTACGGCTATGACGCTCATGCAAGAACCGTAGCACTTCGGCTCGATAATGGTTGTATCGACTGTCGTCGGCCAGGTCGAGTCGATGACGGGGGCGCTCCAGTTCGACCTTGAGAATTTCACCTACCGTCGCAGCAGGGCCATTACTCATCATAACGATACGGTCTGATAATAAAACGGCCTCATCGACATCGTGAGTAATCATCACTACGGTGTTGTTAAGCCGCGCCTGGATTTCCATCAAGGAGTCTTGCAAGTGAGAGCGAGTCAAAGCATCCAATGCGCCAAAAGGTTCGTCCATTAATAAAACCTTGGGCTGCATTGCTAACGCACGTGCAATACCCACCCGCTGCTTCATACCTCCGGATATTTCACCCGGCAGCTTATCGATGGCATGACTCATATGTACCAGCTCAAGGTTATGTTCGATCCACTCGCGGGTTTCTGCCCGACTTTTCTTGCGCCCGAACACCTGCTTAACGGCCAGTTCAACATTTTGATAAGCGCTCAGCCAGGGCAAGAGAGAATGGTTCTGGAAAACCACTGCCCGCTCCGGACCAGGCTCATCAACTTCTTTGCCATCGAGGATAACCCCCCCCTCTGTCGCTTGGTGGAGGCCCGCGATAATATTCAGGACCGTCGATTTACCACAACCTGAATGACCAATCAGGGAGACGAATTCTCCTTCCGCAATTTTCAAGTTGACCTTATCGAGCGCTCTAAACGGCCCGTTAGGAGTTGGAAAATCAATCGATACCTGTTCCAGACTTAGATGATCTTTCATTGCCATTCTCTCCAATATGTTTATCGCAAGACCGCGCTTTTATCCCATGACACCATTTTCTGGATCTGCAACATGGTACGGTCAAGCACGTACCCGATTAATCCAATCGTAATCACAGCCACCATAATCCGCCCCAGGGAATTCGAGCTGCCATTTTGAAACTCATCCCACACAAACTTTCCAAGCCCGGGGTTTTGCGCCAGCATTTCGGCCGCGATCAGCACCATCCAGCCCACTCCCAACGACATCCGCAAGCCGGTAAACATCATTGGAATGGCCGAAGGTAAAACAACGCGGTAAATATGTACCCACCAGCTCAGCCGTAACACCTTGCTGACATTAAGCAGATCCTGATCAATGGAGGCTACACCAACCGTGGTATTGATCAGGGTCGGCCACATGCAACACAACATTACGGTCACCGCCGAGGTAACAAAGGACTTGCTGAACATTGGATCATCACTGACATACAAGGCACTGACAATCATCGTCACAATTGGCAACCAGGCCAGCGGGGACACTGGTTTAAAAATCTGAATAATAGGGTTAAATCCGCGATAGACCGTACTGCTCAGGCCACAGAGTATGCCGAGCGGTATGGCGATAAGACTCCCCAGAAGAAACCCTGCAAACACCGTTACCAGACTGGTTCCAATCTGGTCGATATAGGTCGGCTTACCGGTATAAGGGCGAATCTTCACTACCGCATCAGGATTTTTTTCCAGTTTCTTCGCGTTACGTTTTTCCTGCCGCTCATAAAAGGCGGTCTCTTTGTTACGCTCACGAAGATGATCCTGCCACAGATTACCCGCTTGCTCCCACACCTGAACCGGGCCAGGAACCTGACCTAAGGAGGTAACGATACGAGCCGCTCCCAGATGCCACATAACCAGGAATATAGCGATCGCAACCAGCGGTACCAAGGCGACCCTGATCCATTGGTTCAAGCGATCCACGGTTAACCATTGCGCTACTATCGATAGTATTGCTGGCGCTGTCGATGCATCTGCGGCATTGATTGTTTTCGTTACCATCTTTCTTTCCTCAAACCTGGGTATGGCCCATCAAGCGATGGGCCTTTTCATAAATCAATTAACGGTATCGTCGCCCTTTAGGCCGATCACAAACTTGTCCAGATACGCATTCGGTTGCGTACCATCGTAGGTAATGCCATCGATAAAGTGGATTTGTGGAGCACGGAAACCATCTTCTTTGGCCAGATCCGGGAAATCACTCGCACTGAGCACTCCATCTTCCAACAGCGAGTCGACGGCGGCACGATAGATATCAGGACGATAAACATCTTTAGCGACTTCGAGGTACCAATCGTCGGACCTGGGCTCGGAAATCTGCCCCCAACGGCGCATCTGGGTCAGATACCAGATGGCATCACTGTAGTAGGGATAGGTGGCGTTGTAGCGGAAGAATACATTGAAATCGGGAACCGCTCGCTTGTCCCCTTTTTCATACTCAAAGGTACCAGTCATACTGTTGGCGATAACATCATAATCTGCCCCGACGTATTCGCTGCGAGATAAAATCTCAACGGCTTCCGGTCGATTTTTGTTGTTTTCCGCGTCCAGCCAATGGGCGGCACGGATCATGGCTTTCACCAAAGCAACATGGGTGTTCGGGTTTTCTTCGGCCCAACGCTTGCTGACCCCGAAAACTTTCTCCGGATTGTTTTTCCAGATTTCATAATCGGTTACCACGGGAACACCGATGCCTTTGAAAACAGCCTGCTGGTTCCAGGGCTCACCCACGCAGTAACCGTAGATGGTTCCGGCTTCCATAGTGGACGGCATTTGTGGTGGCGGGGTTACTGACAACAAAGCATCTGCATTGATCTGTCCGGAAGTGTCTCCCTTATGTGGCGCATAGTAGCCCGGGTGAATGCCACCGGCTGCCAGCCAGTAGCGTAATTCGTAATTGTGAGTCGATACCGGGAACACCATACCCATATTGAACGGCTTGCCTTCGGCGATATATTGATCAACGACCGGTTTTAACGAATCTGCCTTGATGGGATGCTCGGGTTGTCCGTCGGCGGCCTTAGGAACATGGGGCTTCATCTGTTCCCAAATATCATTGGAGACAGTGATGGCGTTACCATTAAGATCCATACTAAAGGCTGTAATGATTTCGGCCTTGGTACCATAGCCTATAGTGGCCCCCAGCGGTTGCCCGGCCAGCATATGTGCACCGTCCAGCTCTCCGTCGATGACACGATCCAGTAGCACCTTCCAGTTTGCTTGCGGCTCAAGCGTGACATACAACCCTTCATCCTCGAAGAAGCCTTTTTCATAGGCAACGGCTAAAGGTGCCATGTCGGTTAACTTGATAAAGCCCAGCTTAAGCTCCTCTTTCTCCAGCTCCAACTCGGCCCAGGCCGAACCCGATACCAGCAAGCCACCCAATAAAGTGGTTGCCACTTTACGAGTAACCTTCATTTTGTGAGCCATTTTAATAAATCGATGTAACGAATTCATGGACTGAAAACTCCTTGCTCTATGGATCGATTGCCACAACAAGCCGGTGATAGACTTGTGCTTTACAGCTTACATTCAACATGTATGCCAACAATCAGAACCCTTTATTTAAAGGCTATACAGGGCGTCGCGCTCCATAAACGCACCAGATTAATGCAAGTAAACAAACGCTTCCGCTACAAAGGTGCACCCGCACCAATTCAAAGATGCACCAATAGGCGGCCCACTAGATGTGCAAGTAGTCGCTACAAGCATGGCCTCTCAGAAAAGAAACAATGGGAATTTCAGTAAAGGGACAATATCAGACCGATGACCGCTGATTAGCGGTATATCTTCAAGACTAACGTCAGATCGGGTTAAGGCACCTCTGATTCATTCAGATAGATCTCTGCGGATCCTAACAATGGTTTTTATCAAGGCGAAGCTCGCCGTTCATGTCGAGACCTGGACAAGGGCTTCAACACCGAGAAAAAC
>NZ_JAKSDZ010000081.1 GCF_023509475.1 Aestuariirhabdus haliotis
CCCCGTAGGGCGGTCCTAAAATGGTTTCTCTCGGTGTTGAAGCCCTTGTTCAGGTCTCGACATGAACGGCGAGCTTCGCCTTGATAAAAACCATTATAGGATCCGCAGAGATCTATCCGAATTAATCAGAGGTGCCCTAGATTAAATGCAGCTGAATCTCATTCGCCTGTAAAATCTCGTTGATCCCATCGGGTGGTGAAGTGTCGGTAAAGACATGATCCATCTGGCTGATGTTGCCCAGTCGAACAGTGGCGTTGCGGCCAAATTTGGAATGATCAGCGGCCAGTAATACCTGACGGGAATTTTCGATAATGGTCTGGGCCACTCGCACTTCGCTGTAATCGAAATCCAGCAATGAGCCGTCCTCATCAATACCGCTGATTCCGATAATGCCGAAATCCATTTGGAAATGGTTGATGAAATCCCGAGTCGCTTCACCAACAATACCCCCGTCGCGATGACGCACTTCCCCCCCGGCGATGATGACCGAGAAATCTTCCTTGGCGCTCAGGATGGCTGCAACATGGATGTTGTTGGTGACTACCTGCAGGTTTTTGTGATGCAGCAGAGCCTGGGCGATGGCTTCGGTGGTGGTGCCGATGTTGATAAACAGGGAGGAGCCGTCGGGGATCATTTTGACTAACTCGGCGGCGAGTTTGTCCTTGGCTTCCTGATTCATCACCTTGCGTGCCTGGTAGGCCGTATTCACGGTGCTCGATTCAATACCTGCACCGCCGTGGTGACGGCGAATTTTTTTGTGCCTGGCCAGGTGGTTCAGGTCGCGCCTTATGGTTTGTGGGGTGACCTGGAAGTGATCGACCAGCTCATCAATGCTGGCAAAGCCCTGTTGCTCGATTCTTTCAAGGATCTGTTCCTGACGGCGCTGTTGGGTCATAAATGATGAGGCTCCACAAATAAGCTGGAGTCGTTGCTCCATTACTCGACAAGGTGTTTGGGAATTCTATAGGGCGAACGCCGTCACTGACAAGCGGCCGCTTTGGGCGAGGGTGGAAGGCGGTTAGCGTACGCCCAGTTCGCGTAAACGCTTATAGAGCGTGTTCCTGCTCATATTCAATGCGCGGGCGGTACGAGATATGTTACCCATATTCTGGTTATAGAGTCGCAGCAGTTCGGCGTTATGGCGAGCCGCCGGCTGGGCTTCCAGCGGAGGTGTATCGTTGGTGGCAGTGGCCGGATGGACCAGCACGGAAGCAGTGCCGGAAAGCTTTGTTGAGGGGATGGATTGTTCCGATTCCGGGGTTGGTGTACCAGCAGGTTGAATATCTTCAAAAAAATCGTCGGGCAGGTCCCAGCTGCGAATGGGTTCCCGGTCAGCCATGGCCAGGGCAATTTGCAAGACACTGACCAATTGTCGGATATTGCCCGGCCAGGGGTGTTGGTTAAACAGGGTAAGAATATCCTGTGACAGATGGTCAGCCTGGTCCTGGGTTCGATAGAGGCGGTGGATTTCCTGGAACAGAGCCTCGCGGTCGGTCCGTTGTCTCAGGGGCGGAAGCTCCAGGTTCAGCCCACTGACCCGGTAATAAAGGTCCTGGCGGAAGTGATCGCGATCCACGGCTTCCTTCAGACTACGGTTGGTGGCCGAAATCAGTTTGATATCTACGGCGTAAGACTCGGTAGTGCCCAGGGGAGTGACTTTGCGCTCCTGCAAGACACGCAATAAACGCGCCTGGGCTTTCTTTGGCATATCGCCGATTTCGTCGAGAAACAGCGTGCCCTTGTGCGCCTTGCGAATAAGCCCTATGCCCCCCTTGCTGCTGGCGCCGGTGAAGGCGCCCTTGGCATAACCGAACAGCTCCGATTCGACCAGCTCGCCAGGAATCGCCGCGCAGTTAACGGCAACCAGTGGGTAGCTGCGGCGCGAGCTCTGTTGGTGCAGGGCTTTAACAAATACCTCTTTACCGACACCGGTTTCACCATGGATAAGAATGGGGATCTCTTTCTCTATGATGCGTTCGGCCTGGTGGATTGCGCGGGTAATCTGCTCATCGCCAAAACCCAGTCGATGCAAGGGAATGCAATCCTTGTCGTTCTCGACAGGAGTTGTATGGCGGAAATCGACGGGTTCAATAACGGGCTGGGAGGGACGCTTGATCAACGCGTGCATCTGATATTTGCCCAGGGCCTTGAGCGGTACGGGCAGTTGTTCCGGATGGCTCTTGAGTTCGCGCAAAGGGCAATCAAAGAGCTCGATAATATTGGCCTGGGTCAGATCCTGCCCGAGCATAAGTTCGGCACGACGATTGGCCGAGATAACGGTGCCTTCATCGTTAAACACAAGCAATCCGGCCCAGGGGCTGTCGATGTTGTCCAGGTTAGTATTAAAGGTCAGCAGGAAATGCTCCTGGTGAAAACGGTTAATGATCAGCCGGTTCTCCACCGATTGAGACATCAGTTTGACCATGCCGAGAGTATGGGCCTGGGGTAAATAGCTGTCACTGGAGACGTCCAGCACCCCCAGCAGATCGCGATTGGCATTATAGATGGGGGCCGCCGAACCGATCATAAAACGATTGGCTTTGAGGAAATGTTCGTCCCGTTGAATCTGCACCGCCTCGCCGGTGGCCAGGGCGGTTCCTATGGCGTTGGTGCCGCCGATCTTTTCATTCCAGGCCACACCCTGCTCGAAGAAGGCGGTACGTTGGGGGCCAACAAAACGTCGATCGCCCCAGCTGTTGATCAGCTGGCCGCGGCTGTCAGTGAGCAGAATCAGGCTTTTGGAGTTGGAGAGGATGTTCTCATAGTAGGGCAGTACTTCGTTGCCCGTGGTTTGC
The DNA here is from genome assembly GCF_023509475.1 of Aestuariirhabdus haliotis. NCBI lineage: Bacteria > Pseudomonadati > Pseudomonadota > Gammaproteobacteria > Oceanospirillales > Aestuariirhabdaceae > Aestuariirhabdus > Aestuariirhabdus haliotis. Next base: position 2,796 of record NZ_JAKSDZ010000081.1, read on the forward strand.
ACCAGAAACTGATGTTCATCAATCAAACTGCTGAGCTCGCCCTTGTTCAGGCGTTGCAGCTTGGGTTGGCTGGAATGATCGAGGCCGAATTCACGGCACCGTTTCCATGAGCTATTGATCAGATCGATATGATCTGTGGGCACTTTGGCTTGCGACATCGTACCGTCCCTGGTGTTGTAATTATTCTACTGGGGCTGCGGAAGAAGGCTTGGGTTCAGCGAGTCTCAGCGGTGGGAAACTAATAGACTAGCAGACCATTGTATATGTCCATTTGGGCAGATTGTCAATGAGTGTTTGATCGATTATGTTCGTGCTGGGTTCGATACTGTTCGTTTTGTCTCGACTATTTGTTTTTTAACAAGGACTTATCGATCCATGATGGTAGTTATCTGCACGTACCGTTGTTGGTATGGGGGTGCGTAGCCTACTGGGCGCCTCGCTGCCGAGCCTAAGGCCGGCAACTGATGATAATCCGAGGCACCCACCTGTTCGGTCAAGGTAGGTGCCAATCGGTCAGGCGTGATTAGCGCTTTTCGAGGGTTTGAATGATTCCCATGGTATCAACCTTCATGCGGGAGCCGGTGAACTCGAGGACTTTGATCTTGATGCCGGACGTATCGATGATATTGCCATCAAGGCTGAATGGTTCGGGACTTAAGGCTCTGCCACTGGAAATAGCGGTCCATTGATTGCCGGAAAACTGCCAGATATCTTCGCCAAGATCCATGCTGCTCATGTCCATATCGCCAACCATGGTAATCAGCCACTTTCCTTGCAGCGCGGCGGAGGTAAGTTCCGATGTTGAAGTATTCGATGTCAGCTGATCGGTTTGATCGATGGCCTTTCCTCCGCAAGGTTGATTGGAAAAGCTTTTGCTGCCATCAGGGCGCTCGCATTTATAAATTTGACCGGAATAAGATGGAGCACTGAAAATGATGAGTAATAAACTGATTAAGTAATAATGTCTCATTATATGCATCCTGATAGTGAAAGTAGGATTAAAGCACCTCTGATGAATTCAGATGAACTCTGGCTTTCAGGCGATTCTGGGTTCGCCTGAAAGCCCCGTAGGGCGGTCCTAAAATGGTTTCTCTCGGTGTTGAAGCTCTTGTTCAGGTCTCGACATGAACGGCGAGCTTCGCCTTGATAAAAACCATT
>NZ_JAKSDZ010000082.1 GCF_023509475.1 Aestuariirhabdus haliotis
GGCTTCAACACCGAGAAAAACCATTTTTAGGACCGCCCTACGGGGCTTTCGGGCGAATCCAGCCTCTTTGTTACGCCTTTTTGAAAGGTCTCGACTTTACTGCAAAGGCGCGTCGCGATTCTGAATTCGCCTGAAAGCCAGAGTTCATCTGAATTAATCAGAGGTGCCCTAGGCTTTTCAGGTAGTCAGCTGTAGCAAGCGCTTCTTGCCCATTAGTGAGTAACTATCACTAGGCTGGCTACCTTTGCTTTTTTGATATCGGCCTTTTTCTTTTCAGGCCTGATCTTGTCAGGCTTTGCCTGCCCGAAGTAGAACGGTTGTCATTAATTGACTTGCCCCATCTGCAAAAGCAAACCATCATGGCAACACTGGTTACTCACGGAACGAGTAACGACCATCATCGACTGTGCCGCCTCTCCTGACAGTTGATCCCCTCTGATCGAGCAACATGAACGACTTTATTCAGATATTTATCGTGATGATTGCAGGCTTTGCGGTGGGCCAACTACTGTTCTTTTGGCGCCCGGCAGAAAGCAGTCGCTGGCGAGCGGCAGCCCTGTTTCTGGCGCTACGCATTAGCGTACCGCTTTCGATCCTGTTAGCCATCTGGAACCTTAAACAGCTCTACTGGGTACTCGCCTGGTTACCCCTGATCGGAGGAGCGGTTCTGTTAGCCGGCTTTGTCATGGGTCTGGTACTAGCCCGATGGCAAGGCATGACCCCGGAAGATCGGGCGGTGTATGCCCCTAGCGGTGGTTACGCCAATCTCGGCGCAATGGGTTCATTAACTCTGTTCGTCTACCTCGGAGAGCCGGGACTGGCCATTCTGCCGCTGTATAAACTGTTTGAAGAGGTGATCTATTTTGGCCTCTTTTTCCCCTTTGCCAGACGCTACGCCAGGCTACAGGCGTCAACGCCTGCGGCCTGGAAAGACCCCGTACTGGTCATCGCATTAAGCTGCTGGTTGTGCGGCATGAGCCTCAACCTGATCGGCATAGAGCGCCCCCAGTGGATGGATTCTGCCAATAGCGTGCTGGTTCCCCTCAGCACCTTTTTGTTGATGGTCTCGGTAGGTCTGGTGTTTCGTTTTCGTGCCCTGCTGCCAGAATTACCACGCGCATTACCCATCGCACTGCTGCGCCCGATTGTTTTACCTGCCTTTGGGTTGCTACTCGTCTGGCTGTTCGGTTTGCAGCAGGCAGGGGACGGCCTGCTAGCGGCCACCGTACTGCTACTTGCTAGCACACCCACCGCCGTACTGACCATTATTCCGCCAGCACTCTACGGCCTCAATCAGGGTCTCGCTAATGCTTGCTGGTTAATGAGCGGCTTGGTTTTTCTGCTATGGCTACCCTTTGCGCCCCTGCTGCTGGAATGGCTGGCCGGGCTCAGTTAAGGACGTTTCGCGAACCATCGCAGAGGAATCTTCTGGCTGCAACGCCTTATCCACCACTCCGTTTTGCAAGTCAGCGGTGCAATCGGCCAGACGTGCCAATTCATTTTCAGGCACACAGCGACCCTGAGCCCAATGATGATCCAGGGTACCCAGTAACTGCTGTAGATGCTGACGCTGGTTCGCCAATAACTGCTGCATGGCATCGATCTCCGCCACTCGGTGTTGCAGACGTTCCTTCATGGCCGCCTTACGCTCGGGATTGACCGCTCCTTCACTCATCAGCGTCGCAATACCTTCCAGTGGCAATCCAAGATGCTGGGCGTACTGAATCATGCGTAAGCGAACCAATGCGTCTTCAGAGTAATAGCGATAGCCATTCCCTCGGCGTTCCGCCGCTGGCATCAGTCCGCGGCTCTCGTAATATCGAATAGTGGAAGGCTTCACTTCCGCCCGCCGAGCTAACTCACCGATTTTCATCTCTCGCCCTTGACCTTAAAGTGCACTTTAAACTTATAGTAGCGCCATTGATGCCCGCTAATAAAGGAGTTACCCATGTCATCATCCCCATTGTTTACCCCGTTAACCCTGCCGTGCGCAAGCGTGTTGCCTTCGCGCTTGGCCAAAGCCGCTATGGAAGAAGGCCTGGGCGAGCCAGGGCAGCTGCCAGGTGAACCCATTTTTCAACTTTACCGACGCTGGGCCAACGGCAATATCGGCCTACTCATCACCGGCAATGTCATGATTGATCACAGAGCTATGACCGGCCCCGGCGGCATTGTTCTGGAACAACAAACCGATCTCGAACCTTTCCGCCGCTGGGCTGAAGCCGCCAAGAGCAATGGCGGGAAAGTCTGGATGCAGATTAATCACCCTGGCCGTCAGGTCTATGCCGCAATGGGTGGCAACGTCTGGTCTCCCTCCGACGTCCCCCTGAATCTCGGCAAACATTCCAAACTGTTCGGTCAACCCAGCCCCATGAGTGACGCTCAGATAGTAGAAACCATCGAACGCTTTACTGCTACGGCGGTACAGGCCGAAGCGGCCGGCTTTGATGGCGTCCAGATTCATGCCGCCCATGGTTATCTGATTTCTCAATTTCTGTCACCGCTAACAAACCGACGCAGCGATCAATGGGGTGGCACACTGGAAAATCGTTCGCGTTTATTGATTGAGGTAATTCGCGCTATTCGCAAGCACGTCTCAAGCGAATTTGCGGTAGCCGTCAAGATTAATTCCGCCGATTTTCAACGGGGCGGATTCGACGAACAGGATGCTAAACAGGTGATCGAACAGCTTAACCAGGAAGCCGTCGATCTGGTCGAGCTGTCGGGCGGTAGCTATGAGAGCCCGGCAATGCAGGGGCGAACCGCAGATCAACGCACCCTGGCGAGAGAGGCTTACTTTCTGGAATTCGCTCGCGATATCGCCAAGGTAGCTACCATGCCAGTGATGACAACCGGGGGCATTCTGCATCGCAGTACCGCCGAAGAAGTACTAGAGAAAGGCATCGACCTTGTGGGTCTGGGAACCGCGCTGGCCATGACGCCCGATTTACCCTTGCGCTGGCAACAAGCCGAATTTACCTCATCGAGCCCTCAGGTGAACTGGAAAGACAAAACATTGAATGCATTGGCAGTCATGGCGCTGGTGCGACGACAGATTCACCGTTTAGGCGCAGGAAAACCGGCACAGGCTTCATTGTCTCCGTTTTTTACCCTGATCAAGGATCAATGGCGCAGCAAGCAATTGACACGCCGCTACCGGAACTGGCGTCAGCAGATCTGATCCCTGATAAAGCTTTAGGCACCTCTGATTAATTCGGATAGATCTCTGCGGATCCTAAAATGGTTTTTATCAAGGCGAAGCTCGCCGTTCATGTCGAGACCTGGACAAGGGCTTCAACACCGAGAGAAACCATTTTAGGACCGCCCTAAGGGGCTTTCAGGCGAACCCAGACTCTTTGTTACGCCTTTTTGAAAGGTCTGGACCTTACTGCAAAGACGTGCCGCGATTCTGGATTCGCCTGAAA
>NZ_JAKSDZ010000083.1 GCF_023509475.1 Aestuariirhabdus haliotis
TCGAGGATTGTTTTCTGGTCTTTGGCCAGCGGACTGTGTGTCCACGTTCTTTAACAATATGAAACTGTGATAGTAGTAAAAAATGTCTACTGGAAGTTGCGCTTAGCTCTTTGTGCAATGGAAAGTAGATGCTGAGGATTAATTGAGAAATCTCAAGTAATTCGGCGAATGTCGTTAATATGATCACTCGTGTAGCTCAGATGATTTTGGGTTATATGGTCAAGTGATTAAGCGCATACGGTGGATGCCTTGGCAGTTGGAGGCGATGAAAGACGTGATAGCCTGCGAAAAGCTTCGGGGAGGTGGCAAATGACCTTTGATCCGGAGATCTCTGAATGGGGAAACCCACTTGGCATAAGCCAGGTATCCTTAACTGAATACATAGGTTAAGGAGGCGAACCCGGGGAACTGAAACATCTAAGTACCCGGAGGAAAAGAAATCAACCGAGATTCCGTCAGTAGCGGCGAGCGAACGCGGATTAGCCCTTAAGCTTCTTAAGATTTAGTAGAACGCTCTGGAAAGTGCGGCCGTAGTGGGTGATAGCCCCGTATACGAAAAATCTTTTGAAGTGAAATCGAGTAGGTCGGAGCACGTGAAACTTTGACTGAATATGGGGGGACCATCCTCCAAGGCTAAATACTCCCAACTGACCGATAGTGAACCAGTACCGTGAGGGAAAGGCGAAAAGAACCCCGTTGAGGGGAGTGAAATAGAACCTGAAACCGTATGCGTACAAGCAGTGGGAGCACCTTCGGGTGTGACTGCGTACCTTTTGTATAATGGGTCAGCGACTTAATTTCAGTGGCAAGCTTAACCGAATAGGGGAGGCGTAGGGAAACCGAGTCTTAATAGGGCGTCGAGTCGCTGGGATTAGACCCGAAACCGGGCGATCTATCCATGGCCAGGGTGAAGGTTGAGTAACATCAACTGGAGGCCCGAACCCACTGTCGTTGAAAAGCCAGGGGATGAGCTGTGGATCGGAGTGAAAGGCTAATCAAGCCCGGAGATAGCTGGTTCTCCTCGAAAGCTATTTAGGTAGCGCCTCATGTATCACCACCGGGGGTAGAGCACTGTTTCGGCTAGGGGGTCATCCCGACTTACCAACCCGATGCAAACTCCGAATACCGGTGAGTGCAATCATGGGAGACAGACGGCGGGTGCTAACGTCCGTCGTCAAGAGGGAAACAACCCAGACCGCCAGCTAAGGTCCCAAATATCAGTTAAGTGGGAAACGATGTGGGAAGGCTCAGACAGCTAGGAGGTTGGCTTAGAAGCAGCCATCCTTTAAAGAAAGCGTAATAGCTCACTAGTCGAGTCGGCCCGCGCGGAAGATGTAACGGGGCTCAAACTGATAACCGAAGCTGCGGATGCGTGTTTACACGCATGGTAGAGGAGCGTTCTGTAAGCCGTTGAAGGTGAATCGAGAGGTTTGCTGGAGGTATCAGAAGTGCGAATGCTGACATGAGTAACGATAAGGGGAGTGAGAAACTCCCCCGCCGGAAGACCAAGGGTTCCTGCGCAACGCTAATCGGCGCAGGGTGAGTCGGCCCCTAAGGCGAGGGCGAAAGCCGTAGTCGATGGGAAACGGGTCAATATTCCCGTACTTGTATTTACTGCGATGGAGTGACGGAGAAGGCTAGGCCATCAGGGCGTTGGTTGTCCCTGTTTAAGGTTGTAGGCTGAGGGCTTAGGTAAATCCGGGTCCTTAAGGCTGAGAACTGATGACGAGTGATCTTTTAGATCATGAAGTGGTTGATGCCATACTTCCAGGAAAAACTTCTAAGCTTCAGGTAGATACGAACCGTACCCCAAACCGACACAGGTGGTCAGGTAGAGAATACCAAGGCGCTTGAGAGAACTCGGGTGAAGGAACTAGGCAAAATGGCACCGTAACTTCGGGAGAAGGTGCGCCGGTTTTGGTGATGGGACTTGCTCCCTAAGCTGAGGCCGGTCGAAGATACCAGTTGGCTGCGACTGTTTATTAAAAACACAGCACTGTGCAAACACGAAAGTGGACGTATACGGTGTGACGCCTGCCCGGTGCCGGAAGGTTAATTGATGGGGTTAGCTTAGGCGAAGCTCTTGATCGAAGCCCCGGTAAACGGCGGCCGTAACTATAACGGTCCTAAGGTAGCGAAATTCCTTGTCGGGTAAGTTCCGACCTGCACGAATGGCGTAACGATGGCCAAGCTGTCTCCACCCGAGACTCAGTGAAATTGAAATCGCTGTTAAGATGCAGTGTATCCGCGGCTAGACGGAAAGACCCCGTGAACCTTTACTATAGCTTCACACTGGACTTTGAACCTATTTGTGTAGGATAGGTGGGAGGCTTTGAAGCGGTAACGCCAGTTATCGTGGAGCCATCCTTGAAATACCACCCTGGTATGTTTGAGGTTCTAACTCTGGTCCGTTATCCGGATCGAGGACAGTGTGTGGTGGGTAGTTTGACTGGGGCGGTCTCCTCCCAAAGAGTAACGGAGGAGCACGAAGGTGCGCTAAGTACGGTCGGACATCGTACGGTTAGTGTAAAGGCACAAGCGCGCTTGACTGCGAGACTGACAAGTCGAGCAGGTACGAAAGTAGGTCTTAGTGATCCGGTGGTTCTGTATGGAAGGGCCATCGCTCAACGGATAAAAGGTACTCCGGGGATAACAGGCTGATACCGCCCAAGAGTTCACATCGACGGCGGTGTTTGGCACCTCGATGTCGGCTCATCACATCCTGGGGCTGAAGCCGGTCCCAAGGGTATGGCTGTTCGCCATTTAAAGTGGTACGCGAGCTGGGTTTAGAACGTCGTGAGACAGTTCGGTCCCTATCTGCCGTGGACGTTTGAGATTTGAGAAGAGCTGCTCCTAGTACGAGAGGACCGGAGTGGACGAACCTCTGGTGTTCGGGTTGTGTCGCCAGACGCATTGCCCGGTAGCTACGTTCGGACAGGATAACCGCTGAAAGCATCTAAGCGGGAAGCCCCCTTCAAGATGAGATCTCACTGGCCCCTTGAGGGCCCTGTAGAGCCGTTGAAGACTACGACGTTGATAGGCTGGGTGTGTAAGCGCTGTGAGGCGTTGAGCTAACCAGTACTAATTGCTCGTGAGGCTTGACCATATAACGCCAAAGTGATTTGGGTTGTGTGGTGATCATAGACGAAGTAAGTTCGCGAATTGCGAAAGATGGATTGATTGATCCAGATTCAGCCGCTGTCACAGTTTCAGGGTAAGCAGAGAGAAAGACGATCTGTTTATCCAGCCGGTTATGCTTGACGACCATAGCGAGAGTGTCCCACCTGATCCCATCCCGAACTCAGAAGTGAAACCTCTTAGCGCCGATGGTAGTGTGGGGTTTCCTCATGTGAGAGTAGGTCATCGTCAGGCTTTTATTGTAAAACCCCGATCTGGATTCAG
>NZ_JAKSDZ010000084.1 GCF_023509475.1 Aestuariirhabdus haliotis
GTGAAACCTCTTAGCGCCGATGGTAGTGTGGGGTTTCCTCATGTGAGAGTAGGTCATCGTCAGGCTTTTATTGTAAAACCCCGATCTGGATTCAGATCGGGGTTTTTTTATGTGCGAAAACCAAGTGAAAGTCAGGATTCGTTTGGGTTGGTGAGTTGAGCTGAATAGGGTAGCCGAATGCCAAGTTCTAGGCGGGTGGTTGAGCTGGTACACTCGGTCGGTGCTTAATAAGGGGGTGTGATGGACCTTTTGCTGGATATATTACGGGATGGTCAGTTCCATTCCGGGGATGCTATCGGAGAGCGGCTCGGTGTTGGTCGTGCGGCGGTATGGAAGCAGCTTAAGCGTCTGCAGGATCTGGGTCTTGATCTGGACTCTGTAAAGGGGAGGGGGTATCGCCTTGCTCCGGGTACTGAGCTGCTGGACAGGGGGCACATTACTCGCGCGCTTGACGATGGTTTAATGCCTATTAAGCTGGATCTGTTCTCTACCCTCGATTCGACGAATGAGTATGTGCTTGCTCAAGAGTGCGCGGCCAAGGGTTATTTTTGTATGTCCGAGCACCAAAGTGCGGGGAGGGGGCGTCGAGGGCGGCAATGGTGCAGTCCCTTTGGTGCCAATCTTTATTTGTCTTGCCTGTGGGAGTTCGCAGAAGGAGTTGCCGCGCTTGAGGGGTTGAGTCTTGCGGTGGGGCTGGCGGTGCAGCGTGCGATAGCCCGCGAGACGGGTTCTTATATGCATCTTAAGTGGCCTAATGATCTGTTGTGGCAGGGTCGAAAGCTCGCGGGTATTTTGTTGGAGATTAGTGGTGATCCTGCGGGTGAATGTCGAGTCGTTATTGGGGTTGGGGTGAATTTTCGGTTAACGAAAGCACAGCGTGATCTGGTTGATCAGCCTTGCGCTGACCTTTCAGAGTTGCCGGGCAAATTGCCATCAAAGAATCGCTTTGCGGCGTCGTTGATCTCAGAGTTGCTGAGGGTGCTGTCTTCGTTTGAGCGTCATGGTTTTAAGCCCTTTATGGACGAATGGTCACAATATGACGCTTTCAAAGGGCAGGTGATTTCTGTGCAGGTTGGATCGGGTCAGTGGTGTGAGGGGGTGAGTCATGGTGTCGATCAGCACGGAGCGTTGCAGGTTGATACGGACAAAGGGCTGATCAGTTATCGAGGGGGGGAGGTCAGCCTTCGAGGGAGTGCAGATGATACTTGATGTCGATGCAGGTAATACTCGCATTAAATGGGCGGTGCGTGGTGATGGTTCTAGCCATGGTTCGGCGTCGTACGATGAGTTGGGAGCTTTTCACTCGTGGTTACGTGCGAACTTACCACAGAAGGTCTGTCTGGGTGCGGTTGTCGATGCGGCTAAATTGTCACAGCTTATTGCGGCTATTGAGGATGTCTGGTCCGGCGATCTGGAGCGGGTGCAGGTCGTTGATGGCGTTCAGGGTGTATCTTTGGCGTACGATGATATATCAACGTTGGGAGTGGATCGTTGGTTGGCTTTATTGGCCGGACGCATGCGATATCCTGATCAAGAAGTCCTGATTGTTGACTGTGGTAGTGCAGTAACGCTTGACCTGCTGTCATCGGATGGGCGTCATTTGGGTGGTTACATCGTGCCTGGCATTAATATGATGCGTAACGCTCTATTTCATAATACGGATCGAGTAAAGGTGAGTGGAAATCCCCTTGGTGATGTTGCGCCGGGTCAGTCGACGATTGAGGCGGTTGATCATGGTGTTTTACGGTTGATCAAGTCTTTGATTGTAGATCTGGAGCACGAGGTGGAGGGGAGGCAGTTGCTTATTACGGGAGGTGATGGCAACGTGTTGGCTCGTTTAATGGGTTGTGAGGAGGCGCTTGCCCCTCATCTGGTTTTGGAAGGTATTGCGATAGCAGTGCCGGAGCAAGGATAGATTATGCGTTGGATTCTATTAATCCTGTTGTTGGCTAATGGTGTCTTTTTTAGTTATCAGTGGTATTTGAATTCCCGTGTTGTTGATTATCAGCCCGATAAACCTGTGCTTTCACAAAGTGCTGGTGAGCAGCTTTTGCTGTTGTCAGAGGAGCGGCAGTTGCAGCGCAAGCCTCGCCAGAAAGAGCTCAGCAAGCCTGAGGATAGTTCGGTCGTAAGCAGTAAAATGTGTGTGTACCTTGGCCCCTTCCAGGCCAAAGAAAGTGCCGAAGCACTGCATCAGCGATTACTGGCGCTTAGCGTGCAGGGAAGAGTTGATCCGGTAAAGGTTGCTGGTGAACCGGATTATTGGGTGTATATGAAGCCACTTATCTCGCGCGAAGAAGCGTTACGGCAACTAAAGGAACTGCAGCGCCAGAAAATAGACAGTTTTGTGGTGACCCAGGGTGAGATGAAAAATGGCATCTCGCTGGGTTTGTTTACCAAGAAGGCATCGGCTGATCGTGTTTTGGCTCGAATGAATAAATCTGGATATGACGCAGAAGTGAAGTTGATTGAGCGTTTCAGGGATGAATTCTGGGTGACGGTGACCGATGCGGAAGCGCGTCAGGTTGGTGATGATGTGTGGGAAAAAGTCGCTCAGGATTATCAGTTTATAGAAAAGGAACAGAATCTCTGCAAAGCCGTTGCATCGCCTCCATAGTTCCCTTAGAATTGCGCCCGCGATTGAGAGTGCCATTGCCGGTATAGCTCAGCTGGTAGAGCAACTGACTTGTAATCAGTAGGTCCCGAGTTCGACTCTTGGTGCCGGCACCATCTTCCCGTCATAACTAACGGTTTTAAGCGGCTAGAGTTAGTCGATAAAATAGTTGACATGAAAGGGGAGTGTAAGCAGAATATCGCCTCCTTGTGGGTGGGGTTCCCGAGTGGCCAAAGGGATCAGACTGTAAATCTGACGCGAAAGCTTCGCTGGTTCGAATCCAGCCCCCACCACCATTAGGTCTTGCTAAGCTGTTGAGTTAGGCGGGTATGGTATAACGGCTATTACCTCAGCCTTCCAAGCTGATGATGCGGGTTCGATTCCCGCTACCCGCTCCAGCAACAGGTTGTAGGGCTCAAGTAGCTCAGTTGGTAGAGCACACCCTTGGTAAGGGTGAGGTCGGCGGTTCAAATCCGCTCTTGAGCTCCATTATTTTGGAAGGGCAGAGCTAGGTTCTGTCCTTATTTTTTGGTTTTATAGTTTGACGGAGAGGTCTCCATGGCTAAGGAAACTTTTGAGCGTAATAAGCCCCACGTAAACGTGGGTACTATCGGTCACGTTGACCACGGTAAAACTACTCTGACAGCTGCTCT
>NZ_JAKSDZ010000085.1 GCF_023509475.1 Aestuariirhabdus haliotis
CGCCTTTTTGAAAGGTCTCGACCTTACTGCAAAGGCGTGCCGCGATTCTGAATTCGCCTGAAAGCCAGAGTTCATCTGAATTAATCAGAGGTGCCTTAATCTGTTTATACCAGCCCCAGCTCTCTCGCTCTGGCAGCAGCCTGGGTGCGGCTACGGACTTCCAGCTTATTATTGATACGCCGAGCGTGGGTTTTCACCGTATGCAACGAAATAAAAAGCTTGTCGGCGATCTGTTGATTCGATAAACCTTCCGAAATCAATTGCAGCACGGCCATCTCCCGCTTGCTGATCGGTTCATTCAGCTGCCGATTCAGCTCCAGCAAGCGACGCTCCGAACTGTCTTCCTGATGTTCGCTTTGCTCCGGCACCAGCATCTTCAACATGCGTTGGGCAAAGGGGTTACTCGACTGGCGCTGCAGAACAGGAACCAGAGCATCCCCGAGTTCTCGAAAAGCAAAGATCACCCGCTCCGGCTCTAACAATGCGATGGATTGCAACAATCGCTCATCGGCCAACGCCCGCTCTCCAGCCTGATCTCTTGCAGCCGCCTCATAAAGCAGTGCAACGCCCTGATAGGTTGGAAAGTTTTGCCGCCGGCACCGTTCTGCCGCGCGATGTGCCGCTTCGGCGGCCGTGAGTGGTTCGCCATCGGCCATCAACAAACGGCAATAAATCAGCCGTACCAGCCCCGGCAAAAAGTGAAAATAAGGCGGCGGCCAGACCTTTTCCTTGTCATACAGATCAATCAAGCGCTCCAGCCAGCTTCGGGCCAGGTCCAGCTTGCCCTGATAAATCCAGAGATCACATTTGAGTGCCGTTAGCCAGGCAAGATAAAACACCTGGGGTATATCCCAAAGATTCATCAGGCGTTCGACCAGGGCCAGCATATTAAAGGCGGCGCCCAGATCGCGGCGATTTCGGTAGATCATGATTCGCACGGTATAACCGAGCACCACCGACACATCCCGCGCTTTTTCAGCGATGGGTATACCACGCCGAACCCAGCTTTCCGCTTCTTCCAGATCCTGCTGCTGCCAAAGCGCCAAACCTTTCTGCATATAGAGGCGACCCAGGCTGGTGGTATCAATGTCACGATAGAGGCGCTTGCTGTATTCGTCGATATGGCGCACAGCCACATCCAGATTACCGCGAGCCATCATCAGGGTCGCCTGATCAAAGCACATCAATAGCTCAAACAGATCGCTACCGGAGCGCTGGGCTTCTTCAATCGATTGACGGTTATACTCCCGCGCCTTGTCAAGCTCACCTCGGTTCAGATAGCTGTTACAAAGAACGGAGAGCGACATGATGCGCGCGCCATAGGATTCATAGGGCAAACGCTGCAAGGCTTGCCTTGCACTTTCTTCAGCACGGGACAGTTCGGATCGCCCTCGAAGAATCACCGCACGAATGGCCAGGGCGTGGCCGGCATAAAAATCATCCCCCTCAAGGTGCTGATGTTCCAAGCTGGAGACCAGTCGTTCCGCCTCATCCAGCTGATAGCTCAGGGCCAACGCCCAACTGTAGACCACCACCAGACGCGGGTTACTGAGAATCAGGGTTTCCGGCAGCTCCGAACGCCAGCTTAGTAGCTGGGACAAATTTTGTTCTGCCAGCAATTGCTCCTCGGACAAGCCTTGCACCAGGCGTGAAGCGCCTTCCAGATCATTAGCCCGTAAGGCGTAATCCACCGATTGCTGCATCTGACCGCGTTCATGGAACCAGCGGCTGGCCCGCCCCCAGATCAGGTTATTATGCAGGCTTCCGCGCTTCTTACTCTGCTCAATTAAAAATTCGGCAAACAGATGATGATATCGGAACCAGGTACCTTCATGATTCAAGGGAACCAGAAACACCCCTTTACTGCGTAACATCTCCAGCAGTTCGCGACTGTCATCCCGCTGGGCAACGGCATTACAAAGCTTGGCGTTAAAGCTGTCGAGTAGTACGGTATCGAGCAAAAACTCTCTCAGCTCATCCCCCAGGCGCGCAAATACTTCTTCGAGCAAATAATCGGCAATAAACTGCTCGGTGCCTTTCAAGGCCCGAATATGCTGGCTCGGATCGACTTCACGGCTGACCGCCATAACAAAGAGACGCAGACCGGTTATCCAGCCCTCACTGCGCGCCTCCACCAGCGCTATATCGTCAACGCTCAGCCCGCTAAAACCCTCACCCAGCAAGTAACTTTCTACTTCATGATGATTAAAGCGCAGCTCCTCTTCACTCAACTCTTCCAGCTGTCGATTTAGCCTGTACCGCGACAGGGCAACCCCCATCTGGTACCGGCTGGTAAGCATCAAGCGAACATTGGGAGGCAGGTGGTCAAACAGAAACGTCATGCACTTATGCACGGCCTGGCGATTGATCGCATGATAATCGTCGAGCACCAGCACCAATGGGGTTTTAAGCTGGGCGATCTCTTCCAACAGAGGCGCTAGTACCAGCTCGAAAGACAGCGGCTGGTGGGTCTGGTGCGCTTCGAGTTGCTCCAGCGAAGCATCGCCGGCACCTTCATCCAGACACCGGCTTAGCGTGTGTACCAAATAAGTGAGAAAGCGCTGCAGGTTATTATCGCGCTCATCGAGGGATAACCAGGCGACCGAGTGATCGTCGGGCAGCTGTTCCAGCCATTCAATGGCCAGGGTCGATTTACCAAAACCAGCCGGAGCACTGATAACAATAAGGCGGCAGGGAGACTGATTGAGTCGATCCAGTAATCGTGGACGGGCGATATGACCTTGGGGAAGTGGCGGACGATAGAGTTTCATGCCCAGGATTGCTCCGGGCAACGGTATATCCGGACTGTTTGCCGCTGAGGCGTCGTCGACGGAAGAATCTATCTCTTGGTTTTCAACCATTACTACCCAGTACCCCTGCTGATCGAAGCCCGATACGTTGCCGCGCTTCGTGATTATGCAGTGCATTATGCAGTGTCCTGAGCGTGCAAATCAACGCAGGAAGCTATTAAGGCACCTCTGATTAATTCGGATAGATCTCTGCGGATCCTAAAATGGTTTTTATCAAGGCGAAGCTCGCCGTTCATGTCGAGACCTGAACA
>NZ_JAKSDZ010000086.1 GCF_023509475.1 Aestuariirhabdus haliotis
TAAGTGGCTCCCCGAGCTGGACTCGAACCAGCGACCCAATGATTAACAGTCATTTGCTCTACCAACTGAGCTATCGGGGAACTGCATGGGAGGCGGGAAGGAAAACGTTGCTGTAACCGAGATGTTTAACCCTACAGCAAGGGCTCCAGCTGTTGCTGCACGCTGATGGGCACCAGCGCGAAATGGTCCAAGCGCATGGAGAACAGGCTGCGACGATGGCTCAGGGATCGCAGCCGGGTGGCGAAGCCAAACATCTCCGCGAGCGGCACTAAGCCTCTTCATGCTGTGATTCAAAAATCATCACACAAATTACTAATTGATAAATAAGAAAAATTATTAGGCCGGTTATTTTTACTCGATTTATTTAGTTTAAATTGTCACACATAGTTGTGCTTCAACGAAGATATAATTCCACCAGTTTAAGTCAATGAAATACCTCTACACAAACAAAAAGAGGGACAGCTAATACGAAATTCTTCCTTAAATTTTGGCATAAGCAACTAGTGATTTGATTAAAGTTTATTTTTTAGACTATATCTAACAGGCTGTAATGAGCGAAAAGCGGACTTTCATAAAGTTCATTATAGTGCGTTATTGCCTCTTGTAGGTTAAAGCTAGTTACTCTTAAAAAACTACGCTCATCCCAAAATCATCCTGGTGATATTTTGGCTCTTCGGAAAGCACTGCGAAAAAACAGAAGCCTACACAACATAATTCCCCCCTTATTACGGCTTCGTTTGTAAAGATTTAACCTGCCTTTAATTTTAGTTGCTTTATGAAATCAAGTGAGATAGGTTACATTTGGTCTTTTAAAGCAACTATAATCAAAGAGAAAAGGAAAATGAAAAATTTATTACAGATGACTATTTCATTAATACTTCTAATTTTTAATCAGTCAACTAATGCCACTGAGACTAATGCAACTTATCAATACTCAAGTACAGCGACTCAATCAATAAGTACAAATGGAGTTACTTTTGCTTATAGAGAGCTAGGTGTAGAACACCAGGAAACTATTATTTTGCTGAATCACTTTTTAGCAGTAATAGATGATTGGGACCCTGCTATTGTAGATGGTTTAGCAACAGAGTATCGAGTGATTGTATTTGATAATGAAGGTCTAGGAGGCTCTACTGGAACCGTAGATACTACGATTGATGGCATGGCTGACAATGCCGCTAACTTTATTAAAGCGCTGGAGCTAAGTAACGTACATGTTTTTGGCTTCTCTATGGGGGGCTTTGTAGCTCAATCGTTAGCACACAAATACCCAGACCTAGTAAGTAAATTAGTTTTAGCAGGTACTGGTCCTTCTAATATTGCTAATACTCATGAATTACCTAATCTGTTAAAGAAGTCATTCATGTACGCTCAGAAGAATAACAAGCATAGAAAAAATTTCTTATTTTTCACGCAATCAAAAGAAAGTCAAATTGCTGCTGATGAGTTTGTTTCTAGACTTGGGGCACGTATCAAGAGTGATCGTGTAAAAAGATCGGACCAACATGTAGTGGCAGCACATGTTGGCGCGATTCAGCGTTGGGCGAAAAAAGGAAATAATTGGTTGTCAAATATACAGCAACCAACGTTAATCATAAATGGCGATAAGGATATTATGGTTGATACCAAATATTCGTTCGAGCTTCACAAGGTATTACCAAACTCGCAAATGAGTATTTACCCTAATGCTGGCCATGGCGCGATATTTCAGTACCATGATTTGTTTGTTAAACAAGTTTTAGCTTTTTTATAAATATTAATGAACCTGTAGTAAAGCAGTTATAAGCTGCTTTACTGCTTCTGGACAATTTAATGGAAGCCTATCTGTGTTGTAACGCGCTTTAAGGATTAATAACTTTAGGTTGCCTTATTACTTTTTCATAAGTTAAGTCATTTCCGTACTCATCAATAACGGACAGTTTGTTTATTGGATTGCCTTTTTGATCTGTCAATAAAAAAGCACTGCGTTTTTCCTCGTCCACCCAGTTTTCTGCCCATTGGTAGATTGTTACCATAATTGGAAACAAATCTTTTCCTTTTTGAGAAAGTTGGTATTCATATCGACTCCCCCTTTTTCCAACTTCGACTTTTTGCATTACTTCATTTTCTACTAGTTGGCAAAGGCGATTGCGCAGTATGTTTTTTGCTATTCCCAAGCTTTTTTCAAAGTCTGAAAATCTCGTTTTACCTGCCATAGCATCACGAATAATAAGGAACGACCAAACATCTCCGACCGCTGATAAGCATTGAGCAATTGAGCATTGCTGATGTGAAAAATTTACTCTTGTCATTCTATAACACTAACTTTTTTGGTTGCATTAAGCAATCAAACGCTTAGTTCACTTTAAAAAACAAATATAGCGAAGGGGTAAGTGGCTAATCCCTTTGCTGCTGCCAAACTTGACCTAATCATATTAGTCAAATCTGACAGTTCAAGTTGAGACTTATTTAGTAAGTAAGATGAATTTTCTACTTTCCAATAAATGGGTATTGCAGTCTAGGCTCGCCAGCTTGCAAAGCTCTAATTGCGGATTTTATTGCACCTTGAGCATCCTTACTTAAAAAGATGTCTGCTGCCATGCCTAGAGCGAGGGTAAAGCAATTAGCCGCGCCTTCGCTCATGGCTCTGGCCAGGATGGCAAATACCCCGGGGCCCGGGGTAATACCGAAAATAAAAATGGCGATAAAAAAGTAAAGGCGCTTTCGGCTGACATGGCTGAATCCTTGGCCGGCTCTGAGTGGTTGATCAACAGAGGCAGAATGTTGTCCCTAAAGGTTCGTTATACGGCAATTGAGACTGACGGAAAAGAGGGCAGAAAAGGAAAAGAGGACAGAAAGGGAAATGAACAGGAATAAAAAATACGAGGCCGTTTAAACAGCGAATCAGAAAAGCTCTGGCATATAATTAGTAAAGTATAGCCATAAAAAAAGACCGACACTGGTCGGTCTTTTTGAATAAGTGGCTCCCCGAGCTGGACTCGAACCAGCGACCCAATGATTAACAGTCATTTGCTCTACCAACTGAGCTATCGGGGAACTGCATGGGA
>NZ_JAKSDZ010000087.1 GCF_023509475.1 Aestuariirhabdus haliotis
GTTTCGTTTGTTGAAGCTAAACTCCGTCGACGGTATCACTTTCATCACGCCCTTGACGGTATCTTGATGACGCTTGCCGTATTTCTCTTTCTGCTATAGCCCATAGTTATTTATACTTTTTTTTGAAGCATGCAATAGCCTCATTGTAGCCGTGGTCGGATGTTTTAACTTTTGGTCCTGATTTTTGGCCGTCAGGGAATACGGTAGTAATAGCTGCGTCTGAATTCGCACTGAAAATCATACCTGACTCTAAGCTGTTAGAAATCCAAACGCCAATATTTGAACCGAAAGATTCACTGTTGACACGAGCAGCGACAAAGTACAAATTTTTAAAGTCATTTGATTTAATAGCTACAGATTGCTTTGCATCAACAGTTGCATCTGGAAATCGTAGGCTAGTAGCTAAAATGTCTGCGACCTTTGGATTGTAGGTGCAATCGCTGGCTTGAGCTGACAAAGACGTTAGGCTTAAAGAGATAATTGCTAGAGTATTCTTGATTGTTTTCATATTCTCTCCCTGAGGGTATCGCCGCCAGCAACTGCCGGAGTGAAATGGCTGATTTTTGCGCCTTTTTGCAAAAAAGAAGACAGTTTACGGAGGTCAGATTGACTGGCCTTGATAGAAATTAAGCTGCCCATAGCATTGCACCAAAACCAAATATCACCAAAGGCCCTATTACTGCAGGACGAGTAGGGCCAAACAAAATCTTTTGGCCTAATATCTTTTTATGCGCTACGATCCTAATTGGGCTCTTATACAAAAAATACAAAAAGAAAGCAGTTAATAGAGCCGAGACAGATATATAAATAGAAATATGATACCCCTCAAGAAGAACGATCAAACCTGCACACGCAATGATCGGAGCAACTATCGTGAGTAACACTTCATGCATTAAATTTGGAGCCACCTCACCTTTGCAATATGGACAATTAATCAACCCCAAGAAATACATCAAAGGATTCTTGCGCTCTATTTTTCCATATTTACAACTTGGACAGACAATTTCGTTCATCTTTTTTCTAACGCCGCCAGCAGGGGCCGAAAAACCAGAGCGAAGCGGCGGTTTTTTGGTCCCTCTGGCTGGCTTTGTTATGCGTCATTTTCTATTAACCACTTACAAAACGGATCGTTCGAGTCTTCATCTCCAAACTCCGCAGGTTCTTTAACTATGTCACTTGCCTTTCTTGGGATAGAGGTTTGAAACTCATGAACTAGCCAATCCTGATATTTCAAATTTGGTTGAACCACAAAGTTACTATTTTTGAAGCTTTCGCTAGGTGTAAGTTCAAACTCATCATTCCAGCAGATTTCATCGTAACCTATGGCGATGAGCCTCAAAAAGTCCAGAGGGTCATCACACAAGACACAAGCCAGCATAGATCCAGAGCCTGATCCTATATGTACAATCCTTTGTTGCCCTTCATCGTCAATCCAAAACGCAGCCATTGACCCATCACCACCAGTTCTGGCGAAGACCCGAAGTCGGCCCTTTGTTTTTTCATTTATGAAATAAAATAAATCGCAGTCTTTCTCGGCGTAGAATTCAATTAATGTTCCGCCAGGCCTTTCATTGTCTCCCCACTCAGATCTAAGCTTGCTGATTGGGTATAGATAACCAACCCTCCCATCTTCCGTATCTTCGTAGAAGCCGTTTTTTTCAATCCAACTGAAGAGCTTTTCGAAGACATCTGGAATCTTCATCGGCTCTAGCAATATTTCGTCTATTTGATTGGATAGCGAACTCAACTACGAAGCTCCTTCTTACGCATAACGCCGCTGTATGGGTCATTTTTTGTGGAGTGGATTTTTGGGGTGCAGTGGCGGAGCCACCCCAAAACGGAGCGGATAGAAAAATGTCCCTATGACAGCCTGGTTATGCATATTACCCCCTGACCTTGCCGAGAAAACTATCTAGTTTAATTAGATCATCGCCTAAATCTGCCGACCAATAGCTTTTTAAAACAAGATACAACTCATCATTTATATGTGCTTTGTTAGGGGGTTCCCCTGTCATTTCCTCTAGCTCTAGATAGGCTTCAATAAGAGCCAATGCTCCTGCCCAAGATTCGTATGCTGCCCCGCCAAAAATTTCAACTATTATAGCCCCAGATACATTGGGCTGCCTTTTCATAAGCTTTGATTTAAGCACATCAATATCTTCAGCCATGATTCTCTACTTGTGCATAACGTTTTTCGGTTGCGGTGAGGTCACGAATCCGCAACCCGTGCTTGTTAAGTACGGGTTGCCAATCCAACCGCCATACATTTATTTTTTACAGGTATAAAAACATAAATATACCTGCCGTGGAATTCTGATTCAGCGCTTATTACTTTTACTTCGTTTGACGATACAGGATCAATCTCGGGTTCAATTAATCGATAGGACATTTGAATATATTCGACTATATCCCAACCAAAAAGTTTAAGTAGAGACTCATCCTTAACAGCTAATTTTGATAGGACGTTCTCTTGCAGTACTTTATCCAATCCTTTGTAGTCGATAACTAATTCGTCACTAAGAGTCACCTCCCGATCAGATAAATGATTTTTAAAATCGCCTACCACATCATCTTTTAGATCAAACACTTCCACCCAAAAATCGCAGCGATTTCCACTTAACCTTCTAAGAGCATGAAGGTATCCATCTAAATTTAGTAAGGGTTCTTTATCCATTTCAGTACTTAACGAGGCTGTAGAAAAACGATAACCACTAAATCGATATCTACACCCTGCATTCCTTTGTTTTCGATGTCGGTTATTTAACCAAATCCATTCA
>NZ_JAKSDZ010000088.1 GCF_023509475.1 Aestuariirhabdus haliotis
CGAATAAGAAGGCACTCAGCAATAGGCTATGTGAGCCCTGCTGAATATGAGCGTTTATACGCATAATCTGTGTCTACTTTTCGTGGGTAAGACCAGTACACGAACAATGAGCCTCATCGAAAATATTAAATGGCATGATCTTCCAATCAAGAACATCTCGCTTATAGAGGACAGAATTCGGCTGGAAGTCTTGCAATTTAACGATGAATCTCAAGAGTATGATGGATATGTCTTAGAATTGTTCGAATTCGAGAGTGTCGATTTATCGATTAATGGTCAACTGGCGAGCAGGACACTCGATGAAATGGATGTCTCTCATTTCGACTATACACTTGATGATGATTTACTCTCTGGTTGTATTCAGATATTACCAGGTAACGGGTACTGGGAGATAAAGATTCAGAATTCAAAATGGAGTCTTTGTGAAAGTACTTAACAAGAAACAGATGAAATAACATCACAAAAGACGTTCTGTCTTCAGTGTAAAGCGTTAGTGCTCTAGGAAGCCCATGGAATATTGCCACGTAAAGTTCACAGAAAAGGATGAGGAGTCATTAACTAGACTCACGAGCTTCTTTGAATTGCTAAAAGAAGAGAAAGATTCTTCTGAAGAGCCAGACGAAAAGAAACTGAGCGACTTTCTTTCGGATGCTGAAAAGAGCCATTTTTGGAATCCTTCAGAAGAAGAACAGAAAGAATGGCAAAACTTTTGGGCAGAGACTGCCGTGGAAATTCGTATATCTCCAAAATTGCCATTGCCTCCATGGGATTTGGAATCAATGTACGAGGCTTTCTGGAATGGAGATTATGATCTTATCTCCATTACTAAAGAAAATGGTGATTGTCATCTGAACTTTAATCCTCATGGTTACCCTTATGGCGGCACTGATTCTATGGTTGCGCTAGTTACTTGTTTTGGCCACTCAATCGTGGGCATAGATGATGGTGCTGGTTACGCAGAGTACGAGGATTGGAAGATGAAATGGGTTCCTGGGATGAAATATCCATATGTGCCACCAATAGAAGAAAAAAAGAAACAAGTGCCTGCTAAAAAATCTTGGTGGAAATTTTGATAGTATAAAGCACTAACAAGCGCATGTTGTTGGACTGGTTTTCCGCTGCGCTCCAAACCAGCCGCAAATACGGGCGTTATGTGTTCCTTTAGGGAATTAGTTATGTACGGAGAAAAAGAGTTCAGCCGAGACGCAATTAAAAATTTTGGTAACTACTTACCTGAGTTGTCAGAAGATCCTGAAATGTTGCACACACAAATGTCGTACTTGGCTGAAGGTATTCGCGATAAGCTTTCCTGTACCAGTGGCATTCTCGAATTCATAGAAGGGTTGCTCCATAAAGAAGATGCAATCCTTGAAATAGAGAACGCTGTCGCAATATCGTTTATCGAAATCGAGGAGCTAGCTGAGCTTGGCCTAGAAACCAAGGCCCCCCTGCTATTTTTAGGGTGCTTAAAGAACAACAAAAAAGGTGGCTCCGAGCCAAAAACACATAACAAAACGCTCAACTACACTCCGGCCGGAAGCAGCCTCCGTCGGACAGCCAAAAGAGTGCTTCGCACTGGCCGACGGTTAGCTCAGCGTTAGGTTAAACGAGGAATCTCGATAGTGCACAAGTCACATCAAAATCTAAAAGATAAGTGCAAGATTCTCGCACAAGATCAGACGGTCGCTTTCGACGAATCTGTAGAAAGGATGAAAAGAGAAAATGCAGCTAATGGACTACTTAAATCAGGTAATTCTATAAAGTTCGTTATGAACCTAATTGAAGAGAAAGCGGTTGAATTTTACGATATTGCCTTTTCGCACATACAAGCTCTTAAATTTACCTTTGATCCGAATTTAGAAAGTGACGTCGGTCGTATTGTAAAGGCAGAGCTAAATAACTTTGTGGGTCCTCTCTATGACCGAATGGCAGCAGTCTGTGCATTAACAGGTAAGCCCGAGTTGCACACGAGAATGAAGCCAGATGTAGAGCTTGCTGTCGAGCGTGCTGAGAAGAGATTCGATAATAGCCTTCAACATTACGTACTTGATCTCGAAAATTCCCAGAAGGTTAGTGTCTTCGCTAAGGGGCTTGGTGTAATTGAGGTCTTAATTCTTATTTCTATCGCATTTTTTGGTGGGATGTGGGCAAATAATCCCGACGGTAACTACGAGCCATTCATAGTATTGCTAACTGTGGCATTGTCAGGGTTAGAGGTCTGGAGGCGAAAAATCACCTAACACCTATACGACCGGGCCTTCTAAAGAAACAAAAAGACCCTAAAACAGCACTTGCTCAGTGCTGTTGTGTATTAGAAACACCTTTTTCACTGCTTGCGATAATTCCATGGTGGACTTGCCTTTGGGGAGGCTGTACCAAACACCTATCGAGAGTCTGCCTGTTCAATGTATTACTGAGCAGGTGTTTTGATTCATCAAAACGCTACTAGAAATGTATCG
>NZ_JAKSDZ010000089.1 GCF_023509475.1 Aestuariirhabdus haliotis
GCGGCTGCATTCAGGAATTGATTACTGTTCACCGATGGAATACGAGCAATTAGCAGCATGAAAAATCATGTGTCCGTTTTATCGGGGGAAGATCATTGTCTTTTAAGCCGTATCCTGGGTATCCATCTGATAAGTCACCCAATGGGTTTTGCTGGCCAGCTTGTCGTACACCGAGCGGGCGCGGTAGTTGTTGTCGGCGGTGATCCATTTGATATTGGGCCAGCCGTTGGCTTTGCCCGCCTCGGTAAGCGCCTCAAACAGGGCATCTACCGTACCCTGTCCGCGGCTGTCCGGGCTGACAAACAGATCGTCGAGGAAGCCGACCATTCGGCCCCGCAGCGGGGATGGCATGGCTCGGTAGTGCATTAACCCCAGGGCCTTGCCTTCGTTGTCTTTGGCCAGCAGACAATAGAAGGGCATCTCGGCATCGAAAATCCACGACCAGACATTATCGAGAATCTCCTGGTTCATGGGCATCTCATAAAACTCGGCATAGCCGTAGTAAAGAGTCTGCCATTGCTGGCGGTCTTCGAGAGTGGCGGGGGAAACGGTGACCTGCATAAGAACTCCTTTCAAATAAGCGGGTGAAAGCTTGTTAGTCATTTTAAGGCAACGGCGAAGTAATCAGCGTTGCCTGAATCAATAAACCGGTGATGGCAATACAGTGTTGCCTGTTAAACCCTGTCAGGGTGGTTAAGGGTAGCGGCCGACAGGGACGTTTTCGCCAGCCCATTGCTATCGAAATTGTCGAGGGACAGCCAGTCTTGCATGATCGCTCGCAACGTTGGCCACTCGCTGTCGAGGATTGAATACCAGGCGGTATCGCGATTTTTGCCCTTGAAGATCAGGTGGTTGTAGAACACCCCTTCGAAGCGAAAGCCCAATCGCCTGGCCGCATTTCTGGAACCTTCATTCAGGGCGTTGCATTTCCACTCCATGCGCCGATAACCGAGATCGTCCATGGCATGGCGAATCATCAAACAGAGCGCCTCGGTGGCTGCCCGGGTTTTCTGCAATTGCGGGCTGAACCAGATGTGTCCGATCTCAATGGTGCCATGGAGTGCGTTGATATTAAGAAAGCTCACCTGGCCGCCTATCTGGCCGGTATCCAGCGATCGCAGAGCGTAGAACATCGGATCCTGGGAGGCCGATTGCTGACGCAGGGTTTGTCGATAGCTATCAACATCGGGCCAGGGGCCGTAAACCATATAGTCCCAAATGCCGAGCGCAGCCTCGTCATCGTGACCGGCCCGGTACAGCGCTTCGGCGTGCAAGGCGGCATCCATAGGCTCCAAACGAACATAGCGACCTTCCAGTGGGGCGCGCGCCGGGATCAATGCAGGGGGTAATTGGGATACCTCGGCACCGGATAATGGGCGAGGGTAGGGTTGTTCGAGTGTGTTGTTGGATGTCATGGTGCAATGTTCCAAAGTGACTGTGCAAAGGCTCGTTATAATTCCGTGATCTGTTGGGTTTTCAGGGTGACGGCTTGCTGGCCTGGTAACCGGCAACCAGCTCGGCCACCTTATGTGAGTCTGTGTTAGTTTCCTGGTAGAGGCCGGTTATCACGCCTTGCCGGTTAACCTCGGGTTGATTTTGACTGAGCTTCCATTGCCCGGTGATTGAACGCACCTCGATTTCAATGCCTACTATCGCCGGTAGCATTCTTTCAATATAGCCCGCAGGGGCATCCGCAAGAGACCAGGCATCGGCTCGCCCCGCCTCGTGCTGGGACGTAAGGTTGTTCAGCATGCCCAGGTTCCACTGCGCATCCTGAATAAACGACAGAACTCCTTTCGCGTGCACTGCAATGTAATTCCAGGTGGGTACGGCCTTGCCGGTTTCCTGTTTGGTGGGGTAGTGATTGGGGGAGATATAGCAATTGGGGCCATGGAATACGACCAATACTTCCGATTGATCCCCCAGCGATTTCCACAGCGGGTTGGCCCTGGCAATATGGCCTTGCAAAATATCCTTACCTTCTGACTGGTTCAGGTAAAAAGGCAGGTGGCTAACCTCCAGCCCCTGTTCAGAATGGGTCACCAAGCTGGCGAAGGGATAGTTAACGATGATATCCCGCAATTGGGCCGGATCATCCTGCTGAAATTTTTTGGGTATATGCATACTGTCCACTCTTTCCCGGGTGGCCCGTCAATAGAAGGCGAGCATGGCCGGGCTGCCATCGCCATTATTCGTTAAGGCACCTCTGATTAATTCTGATGAACTCTGGCTTTCAGGCGAATCCAGAATCGCGGCACGTCTTTGCAGTAAGGTCTAGACCTTTCAAAAAGGCGTAACAAAGAGTCTGGGTTC
>NZ_JAKSDZ010000090.1 GCF_023509475.1 Aestuariirhabdus haliotis
GTACTGCCAGGTTCTTCTTGGATTGTTGTAGCGTGGCATTGGATACCTCATCTTCAGTTAGATGTTGGTATCCGTTAAAGCGGGGGAGGTTCACAGTCCGACAACATGCGCTTGTTAAGCGCATTTGAGCACAATTGGTAGAGCGTTCTGGAGCAGGTTTTCTAAATCTTCCGGCCACACTGAAGCTTCTTTCATTTTATCTATTAGCTCTAGAAAGCTACTATCCGTCAACAGCATTGTGGCTGTTGATGCTGCATAATTTGCCTGGGGGACGCACTCTCTTAATAAACCTTCAACTACGCCCAGTAGCCTGTTCTTTGTTCTTGTATCAACAGCTACTTGATAGGCGTTCCACCGTTCCCATGACGTTTCAATAAGCTCGCTGACTTTTTCCCCGATTTTATAACGGCTAAATACCAGACGATCTGAGTGATTAAGGTTGGTAACCTGAATTGTACAGGCTCCAATTTCCGAAATACCCCTCAATCTGTAGAGACGGAGAGCCAAGTGATCTTTAGGATCATCTCGATAGGGATTTACAATAGGGTCTGCCACTACATCATGGGTTCCCTTAGAGCTATTACACTTTTTGCATGATGGTAAGAGGTTCTCCCAATCAACCACCTTATCTGGATTGCTTTTTTTATCTTCGAAATGCTCAACCTCCATATAGTTACTCTCTGTCTCTAGTGGACATTCACAATATGCGCACTTGCCAAAGCTAGAACAAAGTAGAGGTTCTTTGATGTGATGGTGATTCCAAACAGACTTTCCGCTACTTTTGAACTCAGCAGTTAACTCTGCGACCTTTTCAACAGTTAGGTAGGTGGGAGCCAGAACTCTTTGTAACTTAATCACTCGCCAACCTCCCGAATGGAAATTAGCTCAAGTTTGAGTAGCTTCCTAAGATAGTTTTCAGAATGAAGCAATTTGTCTAATTCCTTATAGACTGCTTCAGCTGCAGAATAGTTTTCTTCGGTTATCGCCTTCTCGAATTCGGAAAGCTTTTCTTTGTAGGTATCAGTTCTTGTATCTTCCATGCCCATTACATCGGTAAGCACTTCTTCTACAGTCCAACCTTGAAAGCCATAAGAGCCTCCATTCAGCTGCCTTCTATAAACTCCATCATCATTCGAAGCTAATGCAATAATTTCATTTGGCTTAGCATTCTGCAAGATATGAGGACTATGCGTTGACGTTATAAACTGAATTTTTGGGAAAACATCGACCAATATTCCAGCAATTTTTGCTTGCCATTCAGGGTGCAAATGAAGCTCAAGCTCATCTATTAGAATAATCCCATCGAATTCATCAGCTTTTATGCAAGGGGATTTAAAGCGAAGTTCAATATCTTTAATAATTCCAAAAATAATCGACAAGCAAGACTTAAACCCAGATGACAAATATTCGTAGTAGATTTCGCCACTTGGAGAATCAACCATTATCTCATTAGAAGATGCGAGTACTTTTTTAAAGCTAAACCCTTCGCTTAGTAATGAGAAGGCCTTTTTTGCTATTTCTAGGTTGTGCAGTTGCTCTACAGTCAACGCCCCTTCATGAGCTGAATACAAGTATCGATTCACAAACCAATTTTTGACTTCGTTAATATTTACTCCAGATTTAGCCTCTTGATAAGACGTGTTAATGTTTTTATCTGTGTCTTTCGCAACTGCTTGAAGGGGTTGATATTGAAACGTTCTGGTGACTTTTAGCGAAAGTAGTTTTTCCGAATACTGGTGCAAACCATTAATGCTTGATTGCTTATCTGGATCAAAGTCAGCGATTCGAACATTTGACTGTTGGTCACCGTTTTCTGTTTCGATAATCGATTTAAATGTTCCTTGAGCACTTGAGACGTTTCTCTTAAGAATATTTGTATTACTAGCCGAAAAGGAATGAGCCACACATTCTAGAATTGTAGTCTTACCTATACCATTGGGACCGCATATAAAATTCATATGATTATCAAAATCAATGTGCAGATTTTTGACTCCACCAATGCCTTCGATATCTATCGACTTTATTTTCATGTTAATTCCATTCCTGGGTGGGTGTATCGCTTAACGCCTTGGTAACGTGCGCCGCCAGGCGTCACGTTGAACAACTTGTATGGTTAAATTTCCTTGATTTCTCTTCTTTGTCTAAAGTGAAGCCCGTAGCTAGTGGCATCTAGTTACCGGATTCCCAGCCCGATGA
>NZ_JAKSDZ010000091.1 GCF_023509475.1 Aestuariirhabdus haliotis
TGTTCAGGTCTCGACATGAACGGCGAGCTTCGCCTTGATAAAAACCATTTTAGGATCCGCAGAGATCTATCCGAATTAATCAGAGGTGCCTTAAGAGTAATCCTAAGGGATATTGGGCCCAAAGAAGAGTTCCAGTTTTGCAAAAAAGGTGGGCCCACTTTGGGGTTGGAGTGGTGGTTCTGGCAGGAGCAGATGAGGCCGGGATAGAAGAACAGTATGCTGTGTATATGAACAGTATATTGGTCAGTTGTTGGTAACAGCGCTCGAAAACGTGCAGGCGATGTCTCGTTTTGCACATGAGTAAAATAAAAAGTGCAGTGTTATCAGATGGTTAAACGCCACCTTCTGTAAATAAACTGCACACCTTCTCAGAAATATAAGCGCGCTCGTTTTGCCCGGGCGGGACATGGAATAATATTGTAGAATCGTATTTTTATTAATCAGTTACGGCCGTTCCATAGAAAGTCCATCAGGACATATATAAGACCGCTCGTTATTAAAATGTTATGAGTAAATACAAGTGGACCTGAGAATTACAATTTACTGCGCATTGTCCATTTCAGTGGTATTTGGCCTTGTATCAACTGTTTTCTATTTTGGGGATTGGTTTAGACTCGGAATAGTAGCGGCCATAGGCTTGTTCGTCGGTATTCTTTTGGCTCCAGAGATAGAGCCAAAAAAATTCAAACGTGGATGGTTACTGCAGATGAGTGCCGGGCTTTTTGCGGGGCTATTGGTCGGTTCTTTCTTCGAGCTAGAGGCAAGTTTGGTCATTAGTTGCGGAATCATAGGCGCTTTTCTTGGTTGGATTGCTCCGACCTGGGTCAAGCATGTCCAAATACCATGAACTCATAACAAGGCCGGGCAATTTGCTCCGGGCCTACGGCCCTCCGCGGGACAGCTTACCTGGGGCACTTTTTGCGCAGGTCGCTGTGCTCCCATTTTCGCGCAAAAGGCGCACAAGGTAAGCTGCCCCTGCCGGCGGCGTTATGTATGCGCACAATTTGAGATTTTATAGTGGCTAATCCAAAATTCTCATTTGAAATTGGTAAACGAGTACTAAGTTTAGAGTGCAGCCCATTTGCTAAGGAGATGCTGACGCTGGATGGCAGGGTAGTATCTGAAACCAGGTCGTTGAAAAGTAACAATAAGCATCATGCTGAAATTGAGGGGCGCACTTACATAGTTGAGCTTCAAGTAAATAATATTCTTACTGGAAGTCTCACCTGTAATTTATATGAGTCTGATAAATTAGTCTCATGCAAAACCACCCAGGCAGAGTTGGGTGAAAAGAACAAAACTATTAGCATTATTCTATTACTAGTATTTTGCCTTCTCATTGGTGTTGCAGCCCCTAAGATGGCAAGGTGGGTATGGTTAAGCCCACTACTTTTTGTTCTAGGTGTTGTTGTGGCTATGTCTATGCGAGAGCGTATATATAAAATACATAACAAGCGGCTGTAGTCGCCATGCAAAAAGCGCATGGCTGGGACGGCCTTTCCGTTGTTTGCTTATGCGCTTATCGCTACGCCAGCGCAACACAAACAACTCCAAGTCCGCCCCTAAGCCGGGCGTTATACGTAATCGAGTATGAATATCTGGTCAGCAATAGAAGAACTAATAAATATCGTTGAAATTGGTACGGGATCCGCTGATAAGGACGCGTCCAGAGTTGTTTTTCTTCTTGATTATCTCGCAATAGAAATGCACGGAGTTAATCCCGAAGGTGGCTTTGATGGGGTGGATGTTCCGGAAAATGATTATCCGGTCATTCGCAAAGCAGCTGAAGAGAGATTTCCAAGTTGGGGTTATTACAACACTCCAAAAGATGTGACAGAAAATGTCGCTGAGTCTGAGCTGCTTACAGGTGATGCCATTGATGACATAACAGACATAGTTAATGACCTTAAAATGGTGTTATGGTCTTACAAAAACGAAAATGAAATTAATGCACTTTGGCATCTGCGAGATAGCTACAATGGTCATTGGCGCTGGCATATGCGCAACTTACAGGTTTATTTGCATTGTCTAGAAAATGAGATATAAAACGTATAACAAGCGACTGTGGTGTCAATTCACCTAAAGATTTCTAATAAGCCCATGCAGTATTGTCCCTTACCATAGCGTTTAACATTGTTATTAATTT
>NZ_JAKSDZ010000092.1 GCF_023509475.1 Aestuariirhabdus haliotis
AGGGCCGCCCTACGGGGCTTTCGGGCGAATCCAGCCTCTTTGTTACGCCTTTTTGAAAGGTCTCGACCTTACTGCAAAGGCGTGTCGCGATTCTGGATTCGCCTGAAAGCCAGAGTTCATCTGAATTAATCAGAGGTGCCTTAAATAGTATGAGCTTATGAGCCAGACCGGGACTATAGTGAAGCCATCGAACTTGGTCGAGCCCTGAGTTGCATCGAGCTGGGCAGCATCACCCTATCAAAACAACAGGATACAGATATGAGCAAGCAGTTACGGAATGGATTATTGATAGTGTTTATAGGCCTGCTGGTTGGTTGTGGGAGTAATGCCCATATCGTCGATGCCTGGGTAGACCCCGAATTGACAAAAAACCGTTTGGACGGGGTGATGGTGATTGCGGTGGCCGGCGAGAAGCCCGACAGCAAGCAGATGCGCAAGAGTTTTGAAGATGCTTTCGTAAAGCAACTAGAGAACAAGGGTATTCGCGCGGTAGCCAGCTACACATTACTGGGCACCGGGAAAAGTACCAAAGAAGCCGTGATTGCCGAGGCCACGAAGGCCAGTCTGGATGCCATTTTGGTGACCCGCTACGCGGGCACCACGACCCAGGAGATCTATCATCCGGGTACCAATTACTACGCCATAGCCCCAAGCTTCGATTATGGTTACGGCGGGCGCTTTAATGGTTACTACGGTCATATTTACAAGGTCTACTCCGACCCCTCGGTCTGGTCCAGCAACAGCCATGTGTATCTGGTCTCGGATCTTTACCAGACCAGTACCGAGAAGCGGGTTTGGCAAGCGTCCTCTGAGGCGTTAAAAACCGATAATCTGGTAGCGTTGCGAGATACCTTTATCAGTACCTACGTCGATGAAATGCTGAATAAGGAACTGCTGGCACATTAATTGGTTCAAGCGGCCGCCGTTTTTTGCGATGCAATGATCTGAGCCCGGCAGGCCCGGCTAACGACCTCAGTCGTTGGCTTCGCGAATACGTTCGAGACGGGATTGCTCCTCATCGAACGCGGCCTTGATTTCGAGCAACACGGAATCCACATCGGCAGATTCGGTCGGTTCGCCAAAATGGCCGCTGAGTTCGCTGTCCGGAAGCAGTTCACCCTCCTCATACAAGGCCCAGATCTCTTTCGCGTACCGGGTCTCCAGCAGCTCGGGGGCAAACTGCCCGTAGTAGTCGCGCATGTTATTAATATCGCGTTCCAGCATCCACTGGGCGTGATTATTGGCGGCGGCGTCGACCGCCTGGGGCAGGTCGATAATGACGGGACCGTAGGCGTCGACCAGCACGTTGAATTCGGACAGATCGCCATGAACCAGCCCGGCACAGAGCATACGCACCACGTCACGAATGACGCAGGCATGATCTTCCCGAGCCTGTTCGGCTGTCATCGAGACATCATTCAGCCGTGGCGCCACATCACCTTCGCCATCGGTGATCAGCTCCATAAGCAGTACACCGTCGAAACAGCCATAGGGCTGGGGTACGCGGACACCAGCACCGGCACAGCGGTAGAGGGCATCGACCTCGGCATTGTGCCAGGCGTCTTCCTGTTGGCTGCGGCCAAATTTTGACCCCTTCTCCATCGCCCGGGCGCGCCGGCTGTTACGTACCTTGCGACCTTCCTGATATTGCACGGCCTGGCGGAAGCTCCGTTTACTGGCTTCCTTGTAGACCTTGGCACAACGGATCTCCTCGCCGCAACGGACCAGATAGACAGAAGCCTCTTTGCCACTCATCAGTGGACGAATCACTTCGTCGACCAGACCGTCATCGTAGAGGGGTTGAATGCGCTTGGGGATTTTCATGGCGGCTCTTATACCCTTAAAGCCGCCCGGATGGAACCTTGGCTAACGAATAATCTATCCATAGCCGGTATATTCTTTATGCGGAGGAAACATCGGATTGCGATCAAACCGGTGAAATGTGGGTGGATCAGAAAAGCCCAGAATTAATCAGAGGTGCCTTAAGGCACCTCTGATTAATTCAGATGAACTCTGGCTTTCAGGCGAATCCAGAATCGCGGCACGTCTTTGCAGTAAGGTCCAGACCTTTCA
>NZ_JAKSDZ010000094.1 GCF_023509475.1 Aestuariirhabdus haliotis
TTTCAAAAAGGCGTAACAAAGAGTCTGGGTTCGCCTGAAAGCCCCGTAGGGCGGTCCTAAAAATGGTTTTCTCGGTGTTGAAGCCCTTGTCCAGATTTCGACATGAACGGCGAGCTTCGCCTTGATAAAAACCATTTTTAGGATCCGCAGAGATCTATCTGAATTATTCAGAGGTGCCCTAGGGCTAACTGTCAGGAAGCGACGGCAACGGTTGCAAAAATATCTGCTTGCTTTATAAAGTCTGCTAACCGCCTAACTGTATAAGAACCATGAGTGAAAAAAGACGACACCTACGTACCGAGATGAAACTGATGATCAGGGTTTGGGGGGAACAAACACCTGAGACTATTTTGCACACCCGGGATCTGTCCGATGGTGGCTTATTTTTGCTCGTCGAGGAGGGTGATAGCCCGCCTATCGGAGCTACGGTCAATGTCCAGGTACAAGGGCTGCCGGTAGAGGCTCCGGTTAAGCAGATGCAAGTGGTCCGGGTTGAGCCTTCTGGCGTTGGCTTGATGCACATCGACTAATGTCAATCAATTGCCGAGTATCTCTCGGTAAGCTGTAGCGGATTAAGGGACAGGTTACAAAAACGCCCTTGTCGCTCCATTTGACAATGGATAGTCTGTAGGTTCGTTTCCGCTACGGTTGCATAAAAAGTGATCGAAACCGATCTGGTCAATTTGCCGATTGAGAGCCACCGCCACCACCATGCCTATCATCAAATGATCATAGGCCTGTCTGGCAGGGCTGACTTTGAGGTGGATGGAATAGGTAGCCGCCTGCTGCGCTGGCAGGGCTGCGTCGTGCCTTCAGATCACCCCCACTATTATTCTGGATCCCGGGACAATCGTGTGCTGGTACTAAACCTGCCCTGTGAAGGCAATGGTTTAGTAGATGATACGATTCTGAACCGGCTCTTTCGACAAGCGGGTTACTTTGATATGGATCCGAGGTTGCAGCAGCTCTTGCAACTGGGCTTGCAAGAGATCCAACATTATCCCGATGATCGCAGACTGGCTGCTCATATCGCGGCCACGTTTATCCATGGACTGCATCACCGCATTGATACGTCTGCTAGCCACCCTTTGCCTCGTGGCAGGGCAATCGATCGAGCGCAAATAGACCAGTATCTCGACACCCATTTATCCCGCACTGTCAGCATCTTTGAGTTGGCTAAACTGGTGCATCTTAGCCCGAGCCAGTTTCAACGGGCCTTTAAAAAAGCCTATGGGATGACACCGCACCAATACCTGATCGCCAAGCGTTTGCATCTCGCGCAACAGCTGTTGAAAGATACCAATCTGTCGATCAGTGAAGTCGCCAGCCGTTGTGGGTTCTCCAGTCAAAGTGCCCTGACCAGCAGCTTTCGTCGCTATCAGGATATTACACCGGGAAAACTTCGTCGCTGACCCACGCTTTCTGGCAGATCAGGGAGCTTGAAATACCTCTTATATGGGCAAGGGCTCGAACATGTATCCACCTTTTCAGACGGTCCCCAGTTTGATGCGACCCGCCTAATGTGCCTTTCGATCATCTAGGGCACCTCTGAATAATGCGAATGTGCTCTGGCTTACAGGCGAATTCAGAGTCGCGGCACGCCTTTGCCGTAAGGTCGAGACCTTTCAAGAAGGCGTAACAAAGAGTC
>NZ_JAKSDZ010000095.1 GCF_023509475.1 Aestuariirhabdus haliotis
GGTATAGGCGGGTTTTCTATGCTTGGCCATTTTACACCTCCAAGTCAGATCGAAATCTAACTATAGTTGGTGTCTACTTATCGTGGGTAACACGGAAAGCTAACGCCGCAAACAGCGGCGAGCATTAGCGAGTCCGGCGGCGATAGCCGCGTACTGCTTTGCCTTGTTATGCATTTTTTATTGCCTCTAACATTAATGAGAATCCCTGTTCATTTTTGTACTGATCTAGATTATCAGCTTTATCTTTTAGCTTGATATATCCTGCGCGATCCTTTCGGTTTTCAGGGCGCTCTGCTAGCTGTAGAAATTTATCAAACGGCATAAACCATGAATCTTTTGCTAAATAATAGGCAATATATACATTCTTGGAGCTGTATGAATCTATCTCTTTTCCAGTAAAGAAAATATTCTTCTCTCTACTCTTATACTTAACCTGTATAGGAATGCTATTCGAAAAATCTTTGTTTGAGGCAATTAAATCCACCCCTATATCAACCAAAGGGGTCGATACAATTATACCCTCGCTAGTAAGCTTACTTGCTAAAGACAGCTCTTGAGATGCACCTATAAATAGATTGTCGCTCATAGTTGAAACCTGCATGCATAACGCCAAGCTAATGGGCAGGCACTGTGGAGGAGTTTTTGGTGTAAATTGGCGCGAAGCGACATACACCAAAAAGGCCGTAGCAGTGACTGTCCAGGCCAACTTGTTGGCCGAACATTGAGCGCCTTGTTAGTAGTTTTTTTCATTGTTTAAAATGCCGCCATGCGTAGACAAATAGCAATGGCCATAGCAATACGATTACCGCCAACCAACCATACTTTTTGTTAGCGTAAGCATGGCGCATTACTATTACGAATAGCGCTAATGTAAGAACTGCCGTGCTTAACCAATGCGTGAACTCCCACCAATACATTTGTTCGGGACCAATAGGGCCTGCTGATAGCCGAACATCTGGCAACAGTTCTAGATAAACCGCATAACCAGCAAAAGTAGCGAATACTATCGTTGCTAATATTACAAATTTTCGGCTTTCCAATGCATTCATAATGACTACTAACGCCGGTAGCAAAGGCGAGCGTTAGCGAGTCCAGGCCGCGTCTTTTGCGGGCGATTTTGCCTACCCTTGTTAAATTTTTGCTTGTTG
The DNA here is from genome assembly GCF_023509475.1 of Aestuariirhabdus haliotis. Taxonomy (NCBI): domain Bacteria; kingdom Pseudomonadati; phylum Pseudomonadota; class Gammaproteobacteria; order Oceanospirillales; family Aestuariirhabdaceae; genus Aestuariirhabdus; species Aestuariirhabdus haliotis. Next base: position 1,149 of record NZ_JAKSDZ010000095.1, read on the forward strand.
AATGGCATTGACCACCTCGCTAATAGGAAGATCAAAACCTATATTTTCCGGTTTTGCGTAGTTGATGCCCAACAGACATTTAGCTTGTCTTAAGCTTGGAACCCATTCATTGAGGAAAGTAGACCACTCAAAACCAATTTGTTGATACCCTTTATACGCTGGAACTTGAGAGATTTGTTTTAACACACGCTCTCGCGACGACCACCAAGGAAAGCACTTTGTACCATATCGGTTATCCGAGGTTACATATTCGCCACTCTTTTCGAGAGTCCAGATTATTCCATCCCTTGATATTTCATCAACGAATTCTTCCCATCTTGTTTCGTTGCTAGACATAACTCTCCTGAAATTGGTCTTACCCACGAAAAGTAGACACGGAATATGCGTATAAACACTCATATTCAGCAGGGCTCACATAGCCTATTGCTGAGTGCCTTCTTATTCGATTATAAAAGATTTCAATGTACTCAAAGATACCGGATTTCGCTT
>NZ_JAKSDZ010000096.1 GCF_023509475.1 Aestuariirhabdus haliotis
GAATTATTATCCATCTGCGCAGTGCACCCGAAGGGCGTTCTGGGGGCGCGCTTTCTTTGCTTCGTTTCTTTATCGCGAATAAAGAAATGAAGTCGCCTGCGGGGCGAAACCCGCGGAGCTTTATCAAGGAATACTGGGTCAAAAACGTACTTTATAAGAGAATAAGGGATCAGAACCCTTATCCAGCTCTCTCTGGACCATAACATCGAAAAGTTAATGAATTATGGAGCGATCGCTTAGTCACAGAGCTACCCACAGAAATACCACGCCCTCCTCGCATAAGAGGTGATTATGTTGAATGGATTTGGTTAAATAACCGGCATCAAAAACCAAGGAATGCAGGCTGTGGATAACGATTTAGCGGTTTTCGTTTTTCTACAGCCTCGTTAGGTAACCGTTCTAGTGTGTGAGATACCCATGATTGTAATGGATAGCGATGAGTACAAAGCTTGGCATGAAGTCGGCCACGCTACGGTTTGTCTACACCTTGGTGGTGATCTAGATCTTATTGAGTTTTTAGAAGAGAATTCGCAGGGCTTTGCGGTGGCTCGTGGTTGTTATGTCATGCCAGAAACAGAAAGAAGTGTCGCGTGCGGAGGGTTTGCAGCGGAAGTCTTTTTGTTGCAGTCTGGCCTTATTGCAGGAGTAGACCTAAATGACCAAAAGATTGTTTCAGAGGTGAGTGCACGTGTCTTTAGTAATGCTTGGCAAGATCATCAGGAGTTCATTGGGCGCACTGTTACTGAAGATAATGATTTCACGAAAGAAGAGAAGGAAGCATTCATGAACTACTCAATAGAGCGTGTTATGCCAATCTTCCGCCATTATGCTGAGAAAATGAAACTCGTAGTGAGCGAGCTTCTTGCCGCGAGGAGTATAAGTGGCGCCAAGGTGAGGGCAATCCTTGAAATCAATATTCCTAGATAAGGTTTGTGCCAAGTGGGCTGTTCACCTAACAAGCGCATGTTGTCGGGCTGTGAACCTCCCCCGCTTTAACGGATACCAACATCTAACTGAAGATGAGGTATCCAATGTCACGCTACAACAATCCAAGAAGAACCTGGCAGTACACAAACGAGTTTAAAACCAAAGCCGTTCAGTTGAGTCTGACGGATGGCATTCAAGTTCAAGAAGTTGCCAAAACACTGGGCATTCACCCTATGATGCTGTCACGATGGCGTAAGGAATACAGAGAAGGAAAGATCGTGGCCGATAGATGCAAGAAACTCACCGGTATCAATAAAGAGAAAAAAGAACTCACTAAGCTTAAGCTGTTAGAAAAAGAAAATGCCCGCCTTCGAGAGGAGCTTGACCTGCTAAAAAAGTGGTAACGGTTTCTTGCGGAGAAACATCAGAACAGTATCGAGTCATCCAGAAGTTCGGACGACAGCTAGGCATCACCAAGGGCACCTCTGATTAATTCAGATAGATCTCTGCGGATCCTAAAAATGGTTTTTATCAAGGCGAAGCTCGCCGTTCATGTCGAGACCTGGACAAG
>NZ_JAKSDZ010000097.1 GCF_023509475.1 Aestuariirhabdus haliotis
ATGTAATGTATGACTCGCCCTCCTTTTGCAAGTATAACGACAAATTAGTTTGCGGTAATGTATCCGGGATCTAAATGAGTAACTAATTTCTACTCGTCCCTCAATGAGTTCCGCCCATCATTATCCTCATAAGTCCTTCAGCATTGTCTGCTCTTACATTAATCAGGTTCTAATGATGGTTATTACTTTATTGTCATCAATTTGCAAACCGTGGGTGGGTGTTTATCTTGCAATATTAACCTTGTAAGGTTGCTCCCCTACAAGTACCGCCCAAATAATTCTCGCAAGCTTATTGGCCATAGCCACAATAGCAACAGGTTTTGGCTTCCTGGTGAGCAATTCCTTCATCCAGCCAGACCAAGCATGACCACCTTCTAGCTTCCATTGTATCGATGACCTGGCACCATGTATGAGCAACTTTCGTAATCCATTGCTGCCTCGTTTACTAATCCCCAGTAAAGTCGTTTTTCCTCCGGTTGAATACTGTCTTGGCACCAAACCAGCCCATGCAGAAAATTGTCGCCCTGAACGGAATTGTCTACCGTCTCCTACCCAGGCTAAAACATATCCTGCGGTCATGATGCCTACTCCTGGGATAGTAAGGAGCCGTTTTCCTGCATCGCTAGCATCAATCAACTGCTTTAATTGATTCTCCATTCTTTGTACCTGTTCTTGAATGGTTCGATATTGCTCACAAACTTCATTTAGAACAAATCGTAAAGCCATAGGTATGTCGTAATCCAAGTCCGCGGCAATACTCGACAATCTATCAATAAAACCTCTCCCTCGCTTCACTGGAATACCAAACTCCAACAAAAAGGCATGCCCCCGATTAATACAGGCAGTACGTTCAACGACTAAACCATCACGAAGTTTCAACAACGCGGCAAGCGCTTGTTGTTCTTCGCTTCGGACATGTGCAAATCGCATGTTAGGCCGCTGACCAGCCTCACAGATCGCCTCAGCATCAACCCAGTCATTTTTGTTGGACTTTACAAAGGGCTTAACGAACTTCGCAGGAATCAACTTGCACGCATGCCCGTAGGATATTGCTTTTCGTGCCCAGTAATGGGCTCCACCACAGGCTTCCATATAAATATTGCATTTCGGGAGCTTGGATAAATAGATAGCGAACTGCTTATTAGAAAGCTGCTTACGTTCGACCAAATTGCCTTTAGCATCTTGGCCTGCTATGTGGCATCCGTGCTTGCCAAGGTCTACACCTAGTGTTTGAATATTCATGATGATTCGCCTCTTGGGTTTCGTCACCTTCAGCCTAGTTTAGGGTGGGAGGCGAGTCATCTTATTAG
>NZ_JAKSDZ010000098.1 GCF_023509475.1 Aestuariirhabdus haliotis
ATGGCTAAGGAAACTTTTGAGCGTAATAAGCCCCACGTAAACGTGGGTACTATCGGTCACGTTGACCACGGTAAAACTACTCTGACAGCTGCTCTGACTCGCGTATGTGCCGAGATCTGGGGTGGTGAGCTGAAGGCGTTTGATCAGATCGATAACGCCCCTGAAGAGCGCGAGCGTGGTATCACCATCGCGACCTCTCACGTTGAATACGATTCTCCAGAGCGTCACTACGCGCACGTTGACTGCCCCGGCCACGCCGACTACGTCAAAAACATGATCACCGGTGCTGCTCAGATGGATGGCGCTATCCTGGTGTGTGGTGCGACTGACGGTCCTATGCCTCAGACTCGTGAGCACATCCTTCTGTCTCGTCAGGTTGGTGTGCCTTACATCGTAGTCTTCCTGAACAAGGCTGACCTGCTGGCTGAAGATTGCGGCGGCGCCGACAGCGAAGAATACGCAGAAATGCTTGAGCTGGTTGAAATGGAGCTGCGTGAGCTGCTTGATCAGTATGAGTTCCCTGGTGACGACACGCCAATCATTCCTGGTTCTGCGCTGATGGCGTTGAACGGTCAGGATGATAACGAGCTGGGTACTACCGCTGTTAAGAAGCTGGTTGAGACTCTGGACTCTTACATTCCTGAGCCTGAGCGTGCTATCGATGGTGCTTTCATTATGCCTATCGAGGACGTCTTCTCAATCTCCGGTCGTGGTACTGTAGTAACCGGCCGTGTTGAGCGTGGTATCGTCAAGGTTGGTGAAGAGATCGAAATCGTCGGTATCAAGGAAACTACCAAGACTACCTGTACTGGTGTTGAGATGTTCCGTAAGTTGCTTGACGAAGGTCGTGCCGGTGAGAACGTTGGTGTTCTGCTTCGTGGTACCAAGCGTGACGACGTAGAGCGTGGTCAGGTATTGGCGGCTCCAGGCAGCATCAATCCTCACACCAAGTTTGAAGCTGAAGTATACGTACTGGGCAAAGATGAGGGTGGTCGTCACACTCCATTCTTTAAAGGCTATCGTCCCCAGTTCTACTTCCGTACTACTGACATCACTGGTGCTGTTGAGCTGCCAGAGGGTGTTGAGATGGTAATGCCGGGTGATAACGTTCAGATGGCTGTAACTCTGATCGCACCTGTTGCTATGGACGAAGGTCTGCGTTTCGCTATCCGTGAGGGTGGTCGTACCGTAGGTGCTGGTGTTGTAGCTAAAATCGTCGAGTAA
>NZ_JAKSDZ010000099.1 GCF_023509475.1 Aestuariirhabdus haliotis
GAGTGCCTTCTTATTCGATTATAAAAGATTTCAATGTACTCAAAGATACCGGATTTCGCTTCGGCTATCGACTGGTATTGTTCCGCATAAATCAACTCCACTTTGAAACGACTGAAAAAGGATTCCATAGGGGCATTATCCCAGCAATTACCCTTTCGGCTCATACTGATCCTACCTCCATAGGATCGGATTAAATCCTGGTAGCGCCGAGCCCGATACTGTACCCCGCGGTCGGAATGAATCACCAAGCTGGATGTTACCTCCCTAAGGTTGAAGGCCATCTTCAGCGCTCGGGTAATCAGAGACTCCGTCATGCTGGTATCGACAGCCCAGCCAACGATACGACGTGAATACAGATCCATGATGGTTGCCAGATACAACCAGCGATCTTTGATCCAGATATACGTAATATCACTGGTCCACTTGGTATTGGGCTTCCCTGCGCTAAAGTTTCGCCACAGAAGATTCTCTGCCACGTTCGTCATGGCTTCGCTTGATGACGAATACCGAAACGCCTTGCCATTACGGGCCTTGATACCATGGGCCGCCATAATGGCGGCTACGTGATTCAGGCTGCAGGCTGTTCCGCACTCATTCAGCTCTTTGGCAATACGAGGAGCCCCGTAACGTGCCTTATACGTCGCATAGGTATCCAGCACCTGCGCTTCTACCTGCTTCTTTCTTTTACGCCTGGCACTACAGCCGCACAATTTCCATTTATAGAAGCCTGATCGAGAGACGGCCAATACCCTGCACATCAAAAGAACCGTAAACTGACCGATAAATTCTTGAATGAGTGCGTACTTCACTCTTGGTGGTTCGCGAAGTACGCAGACACCTTTTTTAGGAATTCATTCTCTTTGCGCACTTCGGCAAGTTCGCGCTTTAACTTGCGAACCTCCTCGGATTCTTTCCTGGAGTAATCAACTCCATTAAGGCTGTTGAATTGCTTGTCGGACAAGCGATTGAATTGACGCTTCCAGTTGTAAATCTGCTGGGCACTAACCCCCAGCTCTTTAGCAACCGATGCCGTGGTTTGGCCAGGTTTCTGAGATCGAAGGACGGCTTCTTTACGAAACTCTTCGGTATAGGCGGGTTTTCTATGCTTGGCCATTTTACACCTCCAAGTCAGATCGAAATCTAACTATAGTTGGTGTCTACTTATCGTGGGTAACACGG
>NZ_JAKSDZ010000100.1 GCF_023509475.1 Aestuariirhabdus haliotis
CGCCTTTTTGAAAGGTCTCGACCTTACTGCAAAGGCGTGTCGCGATTCTGAATTCGCCTGAAAGCCAGAGTTCATCTGAATTAATCAGAGGTGCCTTAATTATTGACACTACCTCTTGAGAATAGCACTCACACCCAGTAGTCTTAATATTTAATGATAAAATCTCGTATTTAGACGATATACAACAAATAAAATTGCAGCGGTTATCGATAGAGAATCTTTTTACTTTAGGTAAGGTGTCAATTAATTCACTGATTGCAAAAGGAATTTGCTAGCTGAATTTGTTACTCGCCAGAAGAATGCTCAATTGGTATATCCAGTGTAACGATCAATCAATCGAGGGAGAGCATGAGCACCAAAAGGATTTGGCCACTCTATTTATCGCTACTACTCATCTTTGGACCCTATCTGTTTTTACAGCATTTCCAAAACCAGGGGTGGAGCTTTAGCCAACACCCTTACCTGATACAGCTTTGCCTTTTGCTGTCATGCACTGGAATTGTGTCAGGGTTTATTTGGCTACTAATTCGTATTTTCAGATCCACGATCGGTTCCTGCAGCCCGCTTATTGAGTCGCCAAACCATTTACCGGATTTTATGGACGCCGGTAACCAGGCTACTGAAGAGTTTATTAAACGCCAGGATAGGCTGATGGAGGCATTGAACAGAATCGATAACGACCACTCTTTATCCGATGACACTGCAGCCATCAAGATGATTGAAGCTTTTAAGGAATGTGGTCTTGATCCTGATGACATTAAACAACATGGGGCAGAAGAACCATCCGCATAACTCATTCCTCTTCGACATACCCATTTTTTGAGCAGCGGCGACCTTTATCGCTTAAGGCACCTCTGATGAATTCGGATAGATCTCTGCGGATCCTAAAATGGTTTTTATCAAGGCGAAGCTCGCCGTTCATGTCGAGACCTGAACAAGAGCTTCAACACCGAGA
>NZ_JAKSDZ010000101.1 GCF_023509475.1 Aestuariirhabdus haliotis
ATTTTAGGACTGCCCTACGGGGCTTTCAGGCGACCCCAGACTCTTTGTTACGCCTTTTTGAAAGGTCTGGACCTTACTGCAAAGACGTGCCGCGAGTCTGAATTCGCCTGAAAGCCAGAGTTCATCTGAATTAATCAGAGGTGCCTTAACTGATCGGGCCTCAGTTGTCGCATGTGCATGGATTGTACGAATAGGTGAGGGTGCTCGAAATAAGCTCAAGGAGAAGAGCTGTGCTATTAGACTTTTTGAATACCGAACACATTTTTTTGTCGATGAGCCTGATAGTTGCTCTGGCAATGATCGTGATTTGTTGTCATGAATACTTTTCGATTAAACAGGCCGAGCGGGATCTGGAAGAAGAACTCAAGAACCCACCTGATAGAATTTACCAGCACAATTTAAAATCGTTTTCTGATGAGGCTTCAAAGCCTTAAAAAATGATTTGATTCTGTTTGTTAGAGCTGCAGTAATGGCGACAGTCTATTCTAAATAGGTTGAGATTGGAGCGGCTTTGAAGGAATGAGGCAGTTGCTGACATCTGCTTAAGGCACCTCTGATTAATTCAGATGAACTCTGGCTTTCAGGCGAATCCAGGATCGCGGCACGTCTTTGCAGTAAGGTCCAGACCTTTCAAAAAGGCGTAACAAAGAGTCTGGGTTCGCCTGAAAGCCCCATAGGGCGGTCCTAAAATGGTTTCTCTCGGTGTTGAAGCCCTTGTTCAGGTCTCGACATGAACGGCGAGCTTCGCCTTGATAAAAACCATTTTAGG
>NZ_JAKSDZ010000102.1 GCF_023509475.1 Aestuariirhabdus haliotis
ACTTGTATGGTTAAATTTCCTTGATTTCTCTTCTTTGTCTAAAGTGAAGCCCGTAGCTAGTGGCATCTAGTTACCGGATTCCCAGCCCGATGATGGACAGGTCATTAAGACCGTTAACAAGCGTGGGCGGGTCTCCGATCCGATTTATTAACTCGAACAGTCGAATGGGCCTCAAGCCCGAATGTAGCAAGGATGAGTTCTTATGACAATTGAACGCAAGAACAAAGAGGGTGTACACATCGGAGTCGATATTGGAAAGTTCAAGCTGGACTTTTTCATCCATGAACGTCAATTGCATTGGCAATCAGATAATACACCAGGGGGCATTCGTGCTGCCCTCAATCGAATCAAACGCTATAAGGTTGCCAGGCTCGTCGTCGAGGCTACAGGACGTTATGAGTTGGCCTTGGTTGATGAAGCCTTTAGCTTGGGTCTCCCTGTCGTTATTGCCCAGCCTCTGCAAGTTAGACGCTTTGCCGGGGCCATCAACCAGCTGGCTAAAACTGACAAGATTGATGCCGCCGTGATTGCTGAATTTGGCCTGAGGGTGAAGCCTCCTGTCAGTCGATCACAGGGTAAGAATATTCGCCAAATCAGGGACTTGATCGCTCGAAGACGCCAACTGATCGAACTGTTAGTCAAAGAGAAAAACAGGCAGCAAATTATGGGGAAGCGATTGGAGGCATCCCACAAACGAATGCTAAAGGCTTTTGAAAAAGAGAT
>NZ_JAKSDZ010000103.1 GCF_023509475.1 Aestuariirhabdus haliotis
GGTATAGGCGGGTTTTCTATGCTTGGCCATTTTACACCTCCAAGTCAGATCGAAATCTAACTATAGTTGGTGTCTACTTATCGTGGGTAACACGGGTACCTAACGCCTTTAGCTGCGGCGAGCGATAGCGAGTCCAGCCCAAGGTTCCCTTGGGCGAGGCAGGCTAAACTTGTTAGGGCTAGTCAATTGACCAGAATAGTTTGAGAACATGGTAATCATTACTAGCCGTATAAACTAAAGTTACTGTTTTACTAATATCATCTTCTTCGATAAAAACTCGTGGCCCTTGGAAACCGTTAAAATCGTTAGCTAGTGAGCTTAATAACTTGGAACACACTTGCTTTACCTCATGGCTAGTGACCACTGGGTATGGATCACTAACCGCACTGGCAATAAAAAACTCCAATGTCTCGACTTCGTTGTTTGTGGCGACACCTTCTATATTTGATAAATCACTATGTGCGCACCGATGACCAAATGAATATTTATAAAGTAGACCTCCCTGCGAATACAACGTATCAGATTCGGATGCTAGCTTATTAAGTATTTCAACAGTCGGAATGGTCAGCATACTTGAGCCCTAACGAGGCTGTAGAAAAACGATAACCACTAAATCGATATCTACACCCTGCATTCCTTTGTTTTCGATGTCGGTTATTTAACCAAATCCATTCAA
>NZ_JAKSDZ010000104.1 GCF_023509475.1 Aestuariirhabdus haliotis
TCGCAAACGCATGCTCAATGGTGATCTGATCTTGAGCATCCGGGTTCGCAGGATCCTTGATCTGCAACACCAGGTGATTGCCATTGCGAAGACCCACCACATCATCCTGACTGATACCTTCACCCAAACGGATGCTATCGGTCTTGTCCCAATAGGATAAACTCGTCCCATGATATGCAAGATCATAATCCCTGATCACATCCTGACCGTCACCACGATTAAAGAGATAGGTATCCGATCCTGTCCAACCTTCCAAACGATCGTTACCTTGTCCACCTTCTAGTGTATTGCTATATCCACTGCCGCTGGCTCCATAACCTACACGGACTTTATCAATACTGCGGTCAATCTGGATCAAATCATCACCAGCATCTCCTGACAGAGTGTTCGACCCCAAGTACGACGCCGTAATAGTGTCGTTACCCTCACCACCCGATACGGTGTCATTGTGATGTCCCGCATTGATGGTGTCGTTACCTACACCTCCATAAATCGTATCCGCACCATTTGCCCCATTCAGCGTGTCGTTACCTGTGCCACCGTATAGGCCATCCGCAAACTCGGTACCGCTCAGCGTGTCATCACCTTCGTTGTTCAGACCACCTTGCACCAAGCCAAAGATTTGAGCCGTGTTCAGCACCGTACCATCGGCAAACTCCAGCGCTT
>NZ_JAKSDZ010000105.1 GCF_023509475.1 Aestuariirhabdus haliotis
AACTGAAGATGAGGTATCCAATGCCACGCTACAACAATCCAAGAAGAACCTGGCAGTACACAAACGAGTTTAAAGCCAAAGCCGTTCAGTTGAGCTTGATGGATGGCATTCAAGTTCAAGAAGTTGCCAAGGCGCTCGATATTCATCCTATGATGCTGTCACGATGGCGCAAGGAATATAGAGAAGGAAAGATCGTGGCGGATAAACGCAAGAAACTCACCAGTATCGATAAAGAAAAGAAAGAGCTGAATAAGCTCAAACGGTTGGAAAAAGAAAATGCTCGCCTTCGAGAGGAGCTTGACCTGCTAAAAAAGTGGCAACGGTTTCTTGCGGAGGAACATCAGAACGGTATCGATTCATCCAAAAAATCGGGCGGCAGCTAAGCATCACCAAGTTGTGTGGCTGGCTGGGTGTCTCAACCAGCGGATTCTATGACTGGAAGAACAGAAGCCGATCTCAGCGATGTCTGGAAGATGATGATCTCAAGGTTGAGATTCAGGCGATCTATGACGCGAATGAAGGCCGTTATG
>NZ_JAKSDZ010000106.1 GCF_023509475.1 Aestuariirhabdus haliotis
AAGATGAGGTATCCAATGCCACGCTACAACAATCCAAGAAGAACCTGGCAGTACACAAACGAGTTTAAAGCCAAAGCCGTTCAGTTGAGCCTGATGGATGGCATTCAAGTTCAAGAAGTTGCCAAGACGCTCGATATTCATCCTATGATGCTGTCACGATGGCGCAAGGAATACAGAGAAGGAAAGATCGTGGCCGATAAACGCAAGAAGCTCACTGGTATCGCTAAAGAGAAGAAAGAGCTGAACAAGCTCAAACGGTTGGAAAAGGAAAATGCTCGCCTTCGAGAGGAGCTTGACCTGCTAAAAAAGTGGCAACGGTTTCTTGCGGAGGAACATCAGAACGGTATCGATTCATCGAAAAAATCGGGCGGCAGCTAAGCGTCACCAAATTGTGTGGCTGGCTGGGTGTCTCAACCAGCGGATTCTATGGCTGGAAGAACAGAAGCCGATCTCAGCGATGTCTGGAAGATGATGATCTCAAGGTTGAGATTCAGGCGATCTATGACGCGAATGAAGGCCGTTATG
>NZ_JAKSDZ010000107.1 GCF_023509475.1 Aestuariirhabdus haliotis
CCGCCCTTTCACGGCGGTAACAGGGGTTCGAACCCCCTAGGGGACGCCACTTTTTTTGCGAGTTTCTCGCCCAGCGGTAGCTGGTAAAACTTACAGGCTGGAAAAGCTTGGAGCGCACAACTATATCAAGGTTGGGTTCGCCAAGAGTTATAGAGGTGAGTCTCGTTTCCTGCCCAGCGGTAGCTGGTAAAAACTACATGTGCGGGAATAGCTCAGGGAGCACAACCTTACCAGGGTTGGGGTCGTCCAGAGTTAGAGAGACGAGTCTCGTTTCCGCCCCAGCGGTAGCTGGTGAAACCTACGTTGCGGGAATAGCTCAGTTGGTAGAGCACAACCTTGCCAAGGTTGGGGTCGCGAGTTCGAGTCTCGTTTCCCGCTCCAATTTTTGTCCAACCCGTTTGGGTTGCGAAGGAAGAATATGTCCCCTTCGTCTAGTGGCCTAGGACACCGCCCTTTCACGGCGGTAACAGGGGTTCGAACCCCCTAGGGGACGCCACTTTTTTTGCGAGTTTCT
>NZ_JAKSDZ010000108.1 GCF_023509475.1 Aestuariirhabdus haliotis
TAACAAGGTAGCCCTAGGGGAACCTGGGGCTGGATCACCTCCTTAAACGATAAGACGAAGCCTTTTAATAAGTATCCACACAAATTACTTGATCTACTGTTAGAACGAGATTGGGTCTGTAGCTCAGTTGGTTAGAGCGCACCCCTGATAAGGGTGAGGTCGGCCGTTCAAATCGGCCCAGACCCACCAATTACGGGGCCATAGCTCAGCTGGGAGAGCGCCTGCTTTGCACGCAGGAGGTCAGGAGTTCGATCCTCCTTGGCTCCACCACTTTTGCTTTGCCTGGTGGTGAATTGGTGTAGCGAGACAGCTGAGTGTTCAGCGATCCCGAAACCGGAAAGAGTTCAGAAAGGAATGCTTGATGAGTGATCATCGAGGATTGTTTTCTGGTCTTTGGCCAGCGGACTGTGTGTCCACGTTCTTTAACAATATGAAACTGTGATAGTAGTAAAAAATGTCTACTGGAA
>NZ_JAKSDZ010000109.1 GCF_023509475.1 Aestuariirhabdus haliotis
GAACTCTTCGCCATCGACGGCTGCAAAATGCCTTCCAATGCCGCCAAGGAACACTCTGGTACCCTGAACGAGTTGAGCGAAAAGCGCGATAAAATACAGCGTCAAATAAAACAATGTATGAAACAGCATAAAAAACTCGATCGTCGTAAACCCAAAGAGCGTGAGCGCAAAGATCAAATCGAACAGTCATTGGCAACACTGGGAAAACATTTTACCAAGATCGATCAGTTCCTAAAGACGGCCACCCCAAGGATGGGGCAAGGGAAAAAGCCGAAAGAGATTAAAAGCAATATCACCGACAATGAATCGGGTAAGATGACGACGAACAAAGGCACCATTCAGGGCTACAACGGCGTGGCTGCCGTGGACAAGAAACATCAGATCATTGTGGAAGCCCAGGCCTTTGGTGAAGGCCAGGAACACCATACCCTGAAGCCTATTCTGGATGGTAT
>NZ_JAKSDZ010000110.1 GCF_023509475.1 Aestuariirhabdus haliotis
CGACCTACAAGGACGTAGGAAGTGACGCTTTTGCAGGAGCAAAAAGCGGCCCGTACATCCTGTACCGGCACTACCACCGTCCATGGTTCTCGTGCCATACCGTACATCCTGTACATAAAAAAGCCGCGACACTTGGTGACGCGGCTGGGTGAAGCACAAACGTAAAATAAGCCCATTGGGCCTTCGCGTTGTGAATCGAAACCTAGGGCAACTCTGATTAATTCAGATGAACTCTGGCTTTCAGGCGAATTCAGAATCGCGGCACGTCTTTGCAGTAAGGTCTAGACCTTTCAAAAAGGCGTAACAAAGAGTCTGGGGTCGCCTGAAAGCCCCGTAAGGCGGTCCTAAAAATGGCTTTTCTCGGTGTTGAAGCCCTTGTCCAGGTCTCGACATGAACGGCGAGCTTCGCCTTGATAAAAACCATTTTTAGGATCCGCAGAGATCTATCTG
>NZ_JAKSDZ010000111.1 GCF_023509475.1 Aestuariirhabdus haliotis
GGTTCCAGGCGCTTTTTAGCCTCTGGAGAGAACCTGAGATCGAACGGTGGCGTTCCTGATGAAAAGAACAAAGTATGGGTAGCCGATGTCACCTACCTGAAGGTGAAGCAAAGGTGGCATTATCTGTCGGTCATTATGGATTTGTACTCTCGACGAATAGTGGGTTGGAGTCTGGATGTAACCAGAACAGCTGAAGTAACCAAACGCAGTCTATTGGCTGCCGTCAGGAAGCGTCAGCCAGGGTCCGGGGTGATGGTCCACACAGACAGAGGGGTAGAATATCGAGGTGGGGTCTATCAAGCTGAGCTGAAACGCCACGGAATGAAACACAGCCTGAATCGTGCGGGACACTGTACAGACAATGCCCATATGGAATCCTTCTTCCATTCACTCAAGGCTGAGTTGATCCG
>NZ_JAKSDZ010000112.1 GCF_023509475.1 Aestuariirhabdus haliotis
CGGATCAACTCAGCCTTGAGTGAATGGAAGAAGGATTCCATATGGGCATTGTCTGTACAGTGTCCCGCACGATTCAGGCTGTGTTTCATTCCGTGACGTTTCAGCTCAGTTTGATAGACCCCACCTCGATATTCTACCCCTCTGTCTGTGTGGACCATCAACCCGGATCTTGGCTGCCGCTTTCTGACGGCAGCCAATAGACTGCGTTTGGTTACTTCAGCCGTTCTGGTTACATCCAGACTCCAACCCACTATTCGTCGAGAGTACAAATCCATAATGACCGACAGATAATGCCACCTTTGCTTCACCTTCAGATAGGTGACATCGGCTACCCATACTTTGTTCTTTTCATCAGGAACGCCACCGTTCGATCTCAGGTTCTCTCCAGAGGCTAAAAAGCGCCTGGAACC
>NZ_JAKSDZ010000113.1 GCF_023509475.1 Aestuariirhabdus haliotis
CTGGCAATGCTGGTGAAGTGGGGAACAGAATCGCAAGACAGGGCTTTGAAGATGATATTGTGTTCGCACTGCCACTGAATTTCACGACTGGAGGTAATGCCTTTGGAGTACGCAAAAAGAATAATTTTAAGCAGAATCGCCGGATCATAAGCGGATCGACCGCCGGCATCATTGCTGTACTTATCGTAAAAGGCCGACAGATCAAGATGATGATCGATCAGTTGGTGTAAGGTAAATTCGAAGGTGTTGGGCTGTAATTGTTCTTCGAAATTGATCACCACCATGGCGGTTTGATCGTAGTTGTATTTTTTGAAGTTTGGCATACGAAGCGTTCCTGTTTCGATGCCTGATTTTATCAAAAAACGCCTGTTTTTGAGAGTTTTTCTACAGCTTCAACGCCC
>NZ_JAKSDZ010000114.1 GCF_023509475.1 Aestuariirhabdus haliotis
GAACTGTTAGTCAAAGAGAAAAACAGGCAGCAAATTATGGGGAAGCGATTGGAGGCATCCCACAAACGAATGCTAAAGGCTTTTGAAAAAGAGATCGCCTGGGTCGAAGATCGGTTGGACAAGGCGGTTGAGAAAGAGGCTTCATGGTCCACTAAGAAGCAGCTGTTACTCATCGTGCCAGGGATTGGCAATACCCTAGCGTACACTCTACTCGCAGACTTCCCTGAGCTGGGTACACTAACCAATAAGCAAGCAGCGGCTCTGGTTGGACTTGCACCGATTAACCGCGACAGCGGTAAACTCAAAGGCAAACGGCGCATATTTGGTGGTCGAAAATCGGTTCGTACCACGATGTATATGG
>NZ_JAKSDZ010000115.1 GCF_023509475.1 Aestuariirhabdus haliotis
TTCTGGCAACGCAAGGAGGCATCCTGCCTCCAGCGTTGGCTCGACGTCCATGTCTCACCCCTACGGGCCTATTCGAATCATTAACCACCTGCTTGCCGTTCTGAAAGGGGGGGGATATTGTGTCGAGCTGCAATATTTTGCCCGGATAAGGGATCTAACTTCTTAAGCCCCCGCAGTGTGCTGTCACCCTTTTGGCTGCCCCTTGACTGAGTGAGCTATAACTGGATGCACAAGCAAGCCCGACCTTTGAAACGCCAGATCCCAGGGTAACCGATACATTTCTAGTAGCGTTTTGATGAATCAAAACACCTGCTCAGTAATACATTGAACAGGCAGACTCTCGATAGGTGTTTGG
>NZ_JAKSDZ010000116.1 GCF_023509475.1 Aestuariirhabdus haliotis
ATCGTGGTACGAACCGATTTTCGACCACCAAATATGCGCCGTTTGCCTTTGAGTTTACCGCTGTCGCGGTTAATCGGTGCAAGTCCAGCCAGAGCCGCTGCTTGCTTATTGGTTAGTGTACCCAGCTCAGGGAAGTCTGCGAGTAGAGTGTACGCTAGGGTATTTCCAATCCCTGGCACGGTGAGTAACAGCTGCTTCTTAGCGGACCATGAAGCCTCTTTCTCAACCGCCTTGTCCAACCGATCTTCGACCCAGGCAATCTCTTTTTCAAAAGCCTTTAGCATTCGTTTGTGGGATGCCTCCAATCGCTTCCCCATAATTTGCTGCCTGTTTTTCTCTTTGACTAACAGTTC
>NZ_JAKSDZ010000117.1 GCF_023509475.1 Aestuariirhabdus haliotis
GCATTTTGCAGCCGTCGATGGCGAAGAGTTCATTGCCCAGCAAGCCTTGCTGATCGCACACCAGCAACACCTGTTCGAAAATCGATTCAATCGCCTCTGGGTAACTGCTGACGAAGCTGGCAATACTGGTAAAGTGGGGAACCGAATCGCAAGACAGGGCTTTGAAGATGATATTGTGTTCGCACTGCCACTGAATCTCACGACTGGAAGTGATGCCTTTGGAGTACGCGAACAGAATAATCTTGAGCAGAATCGCGGGATCATAAGCGGACCGTCCGCCAGTATCATTGCTGTACTTATCGTAAAAGGCCGACAGGTCAATATGGTGATCGATCAATTGATGCAGAGT
>NZ_JAKSDZ010000118.1 GCF_023509475.1 Aestuariirhabdus haliotis
AAAAGCCTGCTAGCGATAGCGGGTTTTTTTGTGTCTGGAAATCCTCGTGCCGGTGGTTCGGCCCTTTCCAATCTGGGCCTCCGGGCACCACATACGATCCTTAACCGAGGGGATAAACGAAAAGCCTGCTAGCGATAGCGGGTTTTTTTGTGTCTGAACGATAACTACCGGCCGGTGGTTCGGCCCTTTCCAATCTGGGCCTCCGGGCACCACATACAATCCTTAACCGAAGGGATTAACGAAAAGCCTGCTAGCGATAGCGGGCTTTTTTGTGTCTGAACGATAACTACCGGTCGGTGGTTCGGCTCATTCTAATTTGGGCCTCCGGGCACCACA
>NZ_JAKSDZ010000119.1 GCF_023509475.1 Aestuariirhabdus haliotis
GAACTCTTCGCCATCGACGGCTGCAAAATGCCTTCCAATGCCGCCAAGGAACACTCTGGTACCCTGAACGAGTTGAGCGAAAAGCGCGATA
Source organism: Aestuariirhabdus haliotis (assembly GCF_023509475.1). NCBI lineage: Bacteria > Pseudomonadati > Pseudomonadota > Gammaproteobacteria > Oceanospirillales > Aestuariirhabdaceae > Aestuariirhabdus > Aestuariirhabdus haliotis. The sequence continues at coordinate 92 of NZ_JAKSDZ010000119.1, forward strand.
AAATTCGACGTCAAATAAAACAATGTATGAAACAGCATAAAAAGCTGGATCGTCGTAAACCGAAAGAGCGCGAACGCAAAGATCAAATCGAACAGTCATTGGAAACACTGGAAAAACATTTTACCAAGATCGACCAGTTCCTAAAGACGGCCGCCCCAAGGATGGGGCAAGGGAAAAAGCCGAAAGAGATTAAAAGCAATATCACCGACAATGAATCGGGTAAGATGACCACCAATAAGGG
>NZ_JAKSDZ010000120.1 GCF_023509475.1 Aestuariirhabdus haliotis
CCTACCCGCGTAGCGGGTTCAGCCGAGCCGCTTGGCGGCGAGACAACGCCGAAGCCTGCGACGGCGGCCCCGAACCTGTGAGGGGTGAGCAGCACAGCTGCGAATCATTCCCGCGCCCTTAAGCTCACACCAATACAAAACCTCAACCCGCAAGGGTTGGGTTTTTTTATTGGTCGCCTGGTTGACTGAGCCTACCCGCGTAGCGGGTTCAGCCGAGCCCCATCGCGGCGAGACAACGCCGAAGCCTGCGACGGCGGCCCCGAACCTGTGAGGGGTGAGCAGCACTGCTGCGAATCATTCCCGCGCCCTTAAGCTCACA
>NZ_JAKSDZ010000121.1 GCF_023509475.1 Aestuariirhabdus haliotis
GGTCTGAACAACGAAGGTGATGACACGCTGGCGGGCACTGAGTTTGCAGACAACCTGTACGGTGGTGTTGGTGACGACACACTCAATGGCGCGAACGGAGCCGACAAAATCTATGGCGGTGCCGGTAACGACACCATCAATGCGGGTAATAACAACGACACCGTATTGGGTGGTGAGGGTAATGATACGATTGTTACTACTTACATAGGTTCAAATAATTTATCTGGTGGTGCAGGCGATGATTTGATTCAGGTGGATCGCTCAGCGAACGTATACAGGACCTATAATGCTGAGACCGCTTCCAAGTACAGTAATGT
>NZ_JAKSDZ010000122.1 GCF_023509475.1 Aestuariirhabdus haliotis
TAGGTGACATCGGCTACCCATACTTTGTTCTTTTCATCAGGAACGCCACCGTTCGATCTCAGGTTCTCTCCAGAGGCTAAAAAGCGCCTGGAACCCGGTGCGCGACGTGTTACCTGGATGACCCTTGCCACTAACCCCAATTCACGCATCAAGCGCTCAATACGCTTCTTACCAACGGAATACCCTTGTTTTATCAAGGCCTTGAAGATACGAGGGCTGCCATAACGGCCTTCATTCGCGTCATAGATCGCCTGAATCTCAACCTTGAGATCATCATCTTCCAGACATCGCTGAGATCGGCTTCTGTTCTTCCAG
>NZ_JAKSDZ010000123.1 GCF_023509475.1 Aestuariirhabdus haliotis
CACCGGCTGATCGTCTACCGAACCAACATTGATCGTCACCACCGCCGTGCTGGTGTCGCCATCCGCATCGGTGATCGTGTAGGTGAAGCTGTCCGCGCCGTTGTAGTTCGCATTCGGCGTGTAGGTGAACGTGCCATCGGCATTCATCACCACCGTGCCGTTCGCCGGCTCATCGCCTGGCGCAACACTGAACACGTTGCCGCCGTCACCACTCAAGGTGTCGTTGCCACTCACGTCGCCATTGAACGCCGTGTCTTCCGTCGCCGTAATGCTGTCCGCAACCGCCACCGGCTGATCGTCTACCGAACCAACATT
>NZ_JAKSDZ010000124.1 GCF_023509475.1 Aestuariirhabdus haliotis
GAATCGACACGTCGACGCATCCAGTCCATGGGCGTGCGGCCGTTGGTGTAGGTAATGGAGACCTGACGTCCATGACCTTCTCGTGTGTCCGCCGATGCCGGGTTGCGCATGCAGCGGGTTTTGATGTCGCAGTGGCGACAGTCGGTTAACTTACCCTCAAAGAAGAGTTTGCGTTTGCCATGCTCATCGGCGGTTTCATTCTTCAGCCAGAGCTCATTTCCCATGGGGCAGTGACAGGTTTTGTTTCGTTTGTTGAAGCTAAACTCCGTCGACGGTATCACTTTCATCACGCCCTTGACGGTATCTTGATGACG
>NZ_JAKSDZ010000125.1 GCF_023509475.1 Aestuariirhabdus haliotis
GGCAAGCGTCATCAAGATACCGTCAAGGGCGTGATGAAAGTGATACCGTCGACGGAGTTTAGCTTCAACAAACGAAACAAAACCTGTCACTGCCCAATGGGAAATGAGCTCTGGCTGAAAAATGAAACCGCCGATGAGCATGGCAAACGTAAACTCTTCTTTGAGGGTAAGTTAACCGATTGCCGCCACTGCGACACCAAAACCCGCTGCATGCGCAACCCAGCGTCGGCGGATACACGAGAAGGTCATGGTCGTCAGGTCTCCATTACTTACACCAACGGCCGCACCCCTATGGACTGGAT